>NZ_JADEXP010000088.1 GCF_015207065.1 Leptolyngbya cf. ectocarpi LEGE 11479
CCTATCCCCTACTAACCACGACGAGGAACAGCTCTGGCAATATTGATGTTGGCAGTGGAGGTAAAACTTGATTTACGCGATTGGGGGTTGATATCTTTTGACATATCAAGGAACAGCGCCGGATCGCCAACCTTAGTTTGTTGTTGGTAAGAGCGAAAGGCACGCACAGCCTCTTGCCAAATAGGTTGGGGAAACCCTAGCTGATCGCGATGATAGGCATCGTAGCGAGGTGAGGAAATATTAAAGGGCATTTCACCTGTCGTCCGACTGGGTAAAATCCGACGGCGGTGATAGGGCACAATATTTTCGCCAAAGTTTTCAAGGTATTCATCACTGTCTAACAGTTCATCAATAAAGCCCTTGACCCCCTTGGTCATCACTACAGCTGACCAAGCAATTTTTTCGGCCTCACTGTAGACTCGACGCCCCAAGACTTTTTCAACACAGTGCATAACAAAACGGTAGTTGTTGTTTTTGTTATAGAAACTGTTGATGAAGGTATTTGACAACAGCAATCCCCGAATAAAGTCACGTACGGTAATCTGCCTGTTGCGCAGTTGAGACTCTAGAGCGATTTCGCGGTCCGAATCAAAGGCATGGAAGAAAATCTGGCGATAGGCTGCATTAATGAGATCTCCCATCTCTGTTGGGGAAAACAGATCATCAGTTGAATAAACAATCGCTTCGTCATCCCGAGCCCCTAGAGCATCTACACGCTGATTGGGACAAGAAGGAGAATAACTTAATAGAGGAATAGCCATATTTTTACAAACTCCCACCCTTATAAAAACTGAAACAAATTGCCGTTATTGCCATTGGATTATAGAAGGGAAAAGAGATTTCATTCTTCATTTACCTACCAAAATGTTACAGACCTTAACTTTGCTTATCTGAAATAGTTAACTTGAAAGATGAGAGCAAGGCGATATAAACTAATTCCATGCACTTTCTAATAAAGTTAAACGATGAATTTTATAGAAAGTGTATTTATGTATATTGATTAAAGGTTAGAATCCGTATAAGCCCCTTATCGAAAGGCTTTTAAGGAATTTTTGAGATGGAGCTTACGTTGATTTATTTAGCTAACTAAGGCTCATATCCTGATTTTTTAGGGCTATTTATTCAGTTTAGTTATATCTTTTCTAGCTATGGTTAAATAGCTTTATGTTTCAGATTCTTTCATTTGATCTGCACAGAATCTGCACAATCAGGCTGGTCTAATTCAGAGATAACAACGTTAAATATCGCTAAACAGCTTTCTTTAATGCCGTTGTTGATTTAATGGGGCATCTGTGAAATGCGCTGCTAGCTAATAAGTTTGCAGAAGGTTTGCAGATGAAATCATGCCAAGGATCAGCAACGCCTCTTTAATTAATTTAGTTAGGTTTGGGAAACAGCTATGGCTAGTTTACAAGAAGCGGGGAAATTGGGGATTAAGCCCTTTGATGAGGCGCAGCCGGTTGAATTGCGACCTAATTGGGCTCAGGGTGATATTCGCTCTGTAATCTCGGCTGCCTACCGGCAGGTGCTTGGCAATGAGCATCTGATGAAGAGTGACCGGTTAGTGGAGCCCGAATCACTATTGACCCAAGGGGCGATATCGGTGCGAGACTTTGTCCGGGCAATCGCAGAGTCAGATCTCTATCGTCAGAAGTTTTTGTATCCCAACTTCCATGTTCGCTTTATTGAGTTGAACTATAAGCACTTGTTAGGGCGAGCCCCCTACGATCAAACTGAGATTGCGTATCATTTGGATCTATTCCTTACCAAAGGATACGAAGCTGAGATTGACTCTTACCTTAGCTCAGTTGAATATGATAATAATTTCGGGGACAATATTGTTCCCTATCATCGGGATTTTCAAACCGATCGCCCTGGACAGAGAACGGTCGGGTTTAGCCGTTTACTACAGCTTTACGGCGGCTATGCCAATAGCGATCGCGCCCAAGGGCAAAAGCAACCTCGACTCACGTTAGAAGTTGCCAAAAATTTACCAGCTCCCATTAATACAGCGAATAGCAATGCGCTGGCCGGGGCTTTGGGTGGACCCCGTGGGGATGTTTACCGACTGCGGGTCGTCCGAGCGGCGTCCCCCAGAGCAGCCGTTGTCAGGCAGAGTATAACAGAGGTGCTGGTTTCCTATGGTCAGCTGACGACTAAGCTACAGCAGCTAAATCGCTCTGGAAATAAGGTGATCAGCGTTACTGCTGTCTAGTTGCGTTGAAGTAAAGGAGAATTTTAGATGGCTATTACAACCGAGGCATCGCGCCTGGGCACATCAGCGTTTAGTGAGGCTGCTCCGTTAGAATTGCGCCTGAACGCAACTCCGGAAGATATTGAAACGGTCGTTCTTGCTGTTTATCAGCAGGTATTGGGGAATCCCCATCTACTTTCATCCGATCGTTTGGTCATTGCTGAGTCATTGCTGCGCGATCGCAAAATCACAGTCCAAGAATTTGTGCGACAGGTGGCCAAATCGGACCTCTACAAGCAGAAGTTCTTTCACAACAGCTTTCAAAGTCGGACCATTGAGCTTAACTTTAAGCATCTCCTGGGGCGAGCCCCCTATGACCAAGCAGAAATTACAGAACACTTAAACCTGTACGATGCCAAGGGATTTGAGGCAGATATTGATACCTACATCGACTCCTTCGAATATCAAACCTGCTTTGGCGAAAATATTGTGCCCTACTACCGAGACCTGGTGACAACAGGTGTGGGTCAGCGCTCGGTGGGCTTTACACGCCTATTCCAGCTGTATCGCGGCTATGCTAGTAGCGATCGGGCACAGTTTACCGGCAGTGCCCCCCGATTAGTTAAAGATCTTGCCTGGAATACAGCATCTTCCATCGTGGCTCCCTTAGATGGGGCTAAGGGCTGTACTTTTATCCCCGCTCCCAAGGGCGACGCCGCCGTCAGCGCATTTGGCGGTTCAAAAGCGTTTGGCAAAGGTCGCCTCTTCCGAGTTGAAGTCGCAAAAATAAGTGGTCCAGGCTATCCCAAAGTCCGTCGGGTCAACAAAGCTGTGATCATTCCCTATGAGGAACTCACACCCCATATGCAGCGGGTCCAGCGTCAGGGCGGAAAAATCGCGAGTATTACAGCACTCTAAACCTAGAGTGACCCACAGAAGCTGTATTAGGGGTGTAAATCACATCCTTAATATACTCTCGTGACGTTTTTTTGACAGTTCAAGCAATGCCACAGTCACTCGCTCACAGTGGCTGTGGCATTGTCATAGGGCTAAAAGACGTGATTTACGTTAAACAACTACTCAAAACTTAAAGAATAGAAACATTTGATTAACAATGCGGTCCCCTGTCTCCTAAATTGGTAGATAGCGTGATTCAACTTATCACTAATGGCATTTGACGATGGAGCACGTGAACCGACCTTTTGGGACAAGGTAATCGATTCCCAGCCCTTGACAATCTCCAGTCAAACGTTGCTGTCAAGAGTTTTATCCAAATTTGCAGCTTATCCCCAATCAAGCTGCGTTTTAGCATTACGTCGCGGTCAGGTCGTGGGTATTGTCACTCGCCAAGATTTATTAAAAGTGGTTGCTCAACGATCCAACTGGCCCAAATTGCGGTTGTCTAAGGTAATGACACGTCCGGTGATCGCTGTGTCACAGTCGGAGTTATCAACCGTTGCCTCCACGATGCAACGGTTTGAGCAGCATCAAATCAGTCATCTGCCGGTTTTAGATGAGCACGGTATTCTGCTCGGGGTGATTGCGCAGAAGCATTTACTGCTGGCATCAGGGAAGCAAAGTGCTGAAATCTTAATCGAGCGTCAGCACCAGCGAGCCCAGCTTTTTGCTGAGATTACCCTCAAAATTCGGCAGTCATTACAGCTGAAGGAAATCTTGCAAACCACTGTTGAAGAGGTCCAAGGGCTACTGGATGCCGACCGGGTGTTGATTTATCAGGTCTTGTCCGATGGTACCGGGAAAGCCATTAGCGAGGCTGTTAAAGAGCCCTATCCGGCTGTTTTGGGAATGTCTTTTCCTGAAGAGGTGTTTCCAGAAGACTACCAGGAACTCTATGCCAAGGGTCGAGTGCAGGCGATTACCAATGTGCAGGCTCCTGACTCCGGGGTGGCAGAGTGTTTGGTGGAATTGATTAAGCAATGGGACATTCAGTCTAAGCTCATTGTTCCCATCGTGCATCCGTTACCGCCGGATAAATCTGTGGATGGTGGTCCTGTTAGAAAATATCTTTGGGGACTGCTGATCGCCCATCAGTGCGAACACCCACGGCAGTGGACGGACTTTGAATTAGAACTGATGCAGCAGCTAGCCGATCAGATTGGCATTGCCCTTTCCCAAGGTCAAATGCTGGAATATTTAGAAGAACGGGTGAAACTGCGTACCACTGAGTTAACCCGAGCCAACACCGCCTTGCAACAGGAAATTCAAGACCGTAAACAGATTGAAATAGCTCTGCGCCAAAGTGAAGAACAGATTCGGCTGATTACCAATAACTTACCGGTACTGATTGCCTATGTTGATGCCAATCAGCGTTATCACTTTAACAATCAAGCCTACGAGTATTGGTTAGGACAAGCACCCGCTAAACTCTATGGTAAATCGATTAAAGCTGTTACCGAGCCTGGTTACTACAAAAATATTCGTCCCCATGTTGAAGCGGCCCTCAGGGGCAATCAGGTCACCTATGAGAGTGAGCTGATATTTAAAGATGGCCGCATGCATTCGGTCAGTGTTAGCTATATCCCCCATTTAGAAATGGTGGAACGAGGGGAAGCAAACATAAAAGGTTTTTTTGCCCTCACGACTGATATCAGCGAACGTAAGGCCATAGAACGGATGAAGGATGAATTTATTGCCGTCGTTAGCCACGAGCTGAGAACCCCCCTAACGTCACTCCATGGTTCTTTAAAGCTGGTCGCTACAGGTCGTTTGGGGCATTTATCGGAGGAGGGCCAACAAATGCTGGCGATTGCTGACGACAGTACTGACAGGCTGGTGCGCTTGGTCAACAGTGTGCTTGATCTGCAGCGGATAGAGTCAGGCGAGGTGACCATGGATTCCTGCACCTGTAATGCCGCTGACTTAGTTAAGCAGGCCACTGAAACCATACAAACCATGGCCCGACAGCACAATATTAAAATCCATACCCAGCTAGAACCGCTCCTGATTTGGGCCGATCCAGACTATATTGTGCAAACCTTGACCAATTTAATTGGTAACGCCATTAAATTCTCGGCTCCTAGCACAACGATTACCTTACGTCTGAAGCTGGATGTTGATTCAAAACATGCCCATCGGGCTGATCGGTCTACGGAGGTTAAGATGGCTCTACCAGGGGTGGCACTTTTCTGTGTGCAGGACAACGGGCAAGGTATTCCTACCGATAAACTGACAAATATCTTTGAACGCTTTCAACAGGTTGATTCTTCTGATTCTCGGAAAAAGGGGGGGACCGGTTTGGGGTTAACCATCTGTCGTAAAATCATAGAACAACATGGCGGTAAAATTTGGGCAGAAAGCCAAGTAGGTGTGGGCAGTAGCTTTTATTTTACTGTTCCCCTCTCCCACGATCAGGCCCGGCAGCAGCAGCAGCAGCTATTACAAACATCATGACATCCAAACTGATACTGGTGATTGATGATGAGGAGCCTATTCAAAAGGTAGTTAGGCTCAGTTTAAAGATGGAAGCCGATTGGCAGATTATTTGTGCATCTTCGGGGCAAGAGGGCATCCATCAGGCTGAAGCCAGCCAGCCTGATGTCATCCTACTGGATGTGATGATGCCTGATATGGATGGTATTAGAACGTTTGAGCGGTTGAATAACAACCTGAAAACACAGGATATTCCAGTTATTTTGTTGACTGCGAAAACGGGCACTGCGGAGAAGCGGCTGTTCCAGAAGATTGGGGTTACCGGCGTCATTACTAAACCTTTTGACCCCCTGTCGTTGGCTAGTCAAATGGCAAAGCTATTAGGATGGCGACTCTAGGGAGACCCGATGAAAGTTTTATTGGTAGACGACGATAATGCATTGGCTGACGTATTAATTCGTCAGTTAACGGTCCAAAATTATGTTGTTGATCGGGTCGCCGATGGTGAAATGGGGTGGTCCTATGCGTCTACCTTTGACTATGACCTGATTGTCTTGGATTGGATGCTGCCCCACTTGGATGGCCTACAGCTCTGTCAACGCCTGCGCAATGGTGGCTATGGGATGCCGATTTTACTGTTGTCATCTAAAAATCAACAAGTTGATAAAATCCAAGGCCTAGAAGCGGGAGCCGATGATTATTTGGTCAAACCCTTTGATATTGATGAGCTTTTAGTGCGCATTCGAGTGCTGATGCGGCGGGCTCCGGCCGAACTGCAGCCTATTTTGACTTGGGGTGATCTGTGTCTTGATCCCATCAGCTGTGATGTGACCTATCAGGGCCACCCGGTGACGCTGACGGCGAAAGAGTATGCTCTGCTTGAGCTATTCTTGCGCCATAGTCATCAGGTGTTTAGTACGCCCACACTGCTGGATCAGATTTGGTCTTCAGATGAGTTTCCCAGTGAAGCCACTGTGCGATCGCATATTCGAGGTCTAAGGCAGAAACTCAGAGCAGCGGGCATCTCAGAGAATGTGGTTGAGACCGTACGTGGGCTAGGCTATCGTCTGGGCACGTCTACCTCTGCCCAAAAACTATCCCCTGCTGTCTCAACCGAGCACCAGGCTCGGTATTTAGAGGGACTTACTCAAACCTGGCAAACCCATAAGAGCGAAAGCATAAAGCGTTGGAATTATTTGCTACAGCTGTCACAAACCCTTAAAGAACAAGGCATGAGTGAGCAGCAGCGGATGCAGGCCAAACAAATGACCCATAGTCTAGCGGGGACCTTAGGAATTTTTGGGTTGATGGAGGGACATCGCTTAGCGCTGCAAATAGAGCAGCTATTGCAGTCAGAATCGGCCCTATCACTGGCACAAATAGCCCAGTTTCAAGTGTTAGTTACCACCTTAGGTCATACTCTAGATGCTCCACCTCAGCTAGTTTCATGGGCAGAAGATACCCCTCACTTACCCAACATTCTAATTGTAGATATCACTGAAGCTCCGTATATTCAGCAGCTAATGGCCTTGGCGGTGGCCCAGGGCTTAGGTGTAGAAATGGCTGCTTCCACTGAGAGCGCCGCCCAAATTTTATCCTTAAATACATTTGAAAATACATTTGAACAGGATCGCCTCGACGATGATCTTCACCTACCGGATCTGGTTCTCATCAATTTAGTTGGGGATGATGCCGATTTGGGATTAGCCGAGGCTAACTTTCAATTGTTGTTGCAATTGGTTACAGACCTCAGTGCCCGTTGGCCGCGGCTGCCTATGGTGCTCATTACCCCTCAAGCAGACTTTGGCAATCGCTTGGATTTAATTCGTCGAGGAGCTGCCATGGTGTTGGAGTATCCAGTTAGCCCTGCAGAGGTGTTAGAGGCGATCGATCAGGCCACCTATCTTAGCTATCGTCACAGCAAAATCATGCTGGTGGACGACGACAGCCAGTACTTGCAACAGATTATGAAACTCTTGCAGCCCTGGCATTTGCAAATTACCCCGCTAGCCAATTCAAAACGATTTTGGACGATATTTACCCAAATTATTCCTGATGTCATTGTTTTAGACATTGAAATGCCAGGTATTAATGGTTTTGAACTCTGTAAAGTACTCCGTAGCCATGCCGAATGGCAACATTTGCCCATTATTTTTGTGAGTGTCCATGCGGATCAGTCCACTCAGGCTAAAGCATTTGCTGTGGGAGCCGATGACTACATTACTAAACCAATTCAGGGGCAAAATCTCGTATTCCGGATCTTGAATCGATTAAAACGCTACCGAGCCTGGTGTAACCAAGAGAGCGCAATATTCGCAGAATGACCTGCTGTCTGAGTGCTGGCGGCGCCAAACTTGCACAGGGTCTGCACAGGGTTAAGTCATGCTAGTCGTTAGCATGACTTAACTACACCATGAATCAAGTTCGTTCCAATTCTCTGCTCGAACATCAGCATCCCCTGATTTCCCAATTAGCCAAAACGATTGAATCGACCTGGCAAAGCCAGTTTGTTCTCTACCCATATAAAACTCCCAAGGATTTAGGGTATGTAGAAGGCACCCTTGAAGGTGAGAGACTCACCATTGAAAACCACTGCTATCAAACGGTTCAGTTTCGCAAACTCCATTTAGAACTGGCCAAAGTTGGTAACAATTTGGATATTCTTCACTGCGTGATGTTTCCGCGTACTGATTTTGATCTGCCAATTTTTGGTGTGGATATTGTTGCGGGTCGAGGTCAGATCAGCGCTGCGATTGTTGATCTATCGCCGGTTTCAGCCGATCATAATTTACCCCCTCAGTACCACCAGACTCTGCAACAGCTGCCTAATCTGCAGTTTACTCAACCGCGTACATTACCCGCTTGGGGCAAGATCTTTTCTGATTTTTGCCTGTTTGTGAGTCCTAAAACTCCAGCAGAAGAAACTGCATTTTTAAATCGAGCCACCCTGTTTTTGTCAACGCATTGTCAGCTGAGCAATCACACCAGATCGATTGACTCTATGGAGCAGGAGGCTTTGATTGTCGCAGGCCAGCGGCATTACTGCTTACAACAGCAAAAGAATGATAAAACCAGACGAATTTTAGAGCGTGCCTTTGGAGAAGAGTGGGCGCAAAGGTATTTAAAAACGATGCTGTTTGACTGTGGAGAGGCCACTGCGGCATAGTTTAAATATAACGGAATGTAAACAAATCTAAGGTTTGATAATTTGGTGGTAATTTCCCAAATAATTGATATCAAAGGCTTTGACGATTGTAAGGATTCAGACATAAAGATATGCACAGTGTCTGCACAATCAAATTGATTAAATCGTTTTGTTCAAAGGTTGGAGTCTTGATTCCATTCGAGGCTCTTTTCCCTGCAGAGTTTGTTGGTTTAGTAGCCACACAGCACATAGTTCTAAAGGGAAATTGTTCAAGGTCTTTGTCGGGAATGTGTTCTGTATCTGTTCTTGCTATTTGCTGTTAAGGGTGTTGCTCTCCTCTCTCAAATGGCAGGAAATTCGCTTCATTCGTTTGAAGCAATTTTTTTAGAACATTTTACCGATACCATCTGGAGCTAATACTTAGAGGCTTTGGATATTTGTATTTGCTTGTTTTGAGTAGGAGATTATTTCCATGTTCGACGCTTTTACTAAGGTTATTTCCCAAGCTGATGCCCGTGGAGAATACATTGGCGATGCTCAAATTGAAGCGCTAGGTCAACTCGTTGCAGAGGGAAGTAAGCGCATGGATGTGGTGAACCGGTTGACGGGTAATGCCAATGCCATTGTTACCAATGCTGCACGGTCTTTGTTCAAAGAACAGCCTCAGCTGATTACACCAGGGGGTAATGCTTATACCCATCGTCGCATGGCTGCTTGTTTGCGAGATATGGATATTATCCTACGCTATGTTACCTACGCCATCTTCACTGGTGATGCCAGTGTATTGGACGATCGTTGCTTGAATGGTCTTCGTGAGACCTACCTAGCCCTGGGTGTACCCGGTGCTTCTGTGGCAGAAGGTGTTAACAAGATGAAAGCAGCTGCTATTGCGATCGCAAATAATAAAGCGGGTGTAACTCAAGGCGATTGCAGCTCCCTCATGGCTGAGCTTGGCGGTTACTTTGATCGCGCAGCTAGTGCTGTTGGCTAACTTAGGGCTTTTTGTTAATCCGTGTCCATTTTGTTGTAGATATTCATAGAGAGATTTAGCATCATGAAAACTCCGATGACAGAAGCTGTGGCGACTGCTGATTCCCAAGGCCGTTTCCTGAGTAGTGTTGAACTCCAAGTGGCATTTGGTCGCTTTCGTCAGGCCCAGGCTGGACTAGCTGCTGCCCAGAGTCTCACCAAAAATGCAGATAACCTTGTGAATGGGGCTGCCCAAGCTGTTTATCAAAAGTTTCCTTACACCACTCAAATGCAGGGTGAGAACTATGCGTCTACTCCCGAAGGGAAGGCCAAGTGTTCTCGTGATATTGGGTATTACCTACGCATGGTTACCTACTGCCTAATCGCAGGTGGTACAGGGCCTATGGATGATTACCTGATTTCTGGTGTGAGCGAGATCAACAGAGCGTTTGAACTGTCCCCCAGTTGGTATGTTGAGGCCCTCAACCATATCAAGTCAAACCATGGACTCAGCGGAGATGCTGCAGTTGAGGCAAATTCTTACCTTGACTACGCCATCAATTCCCTTAGCTAACGGCCAGAGAATATCCGGGCGTTGCTGATTCTTGGGGTGTCTGTAAAAATCCTGGTTTATTGCACCATCAGTAGACCGGTTTACCTCCTAAATCAGCAACGACAATGTCCGATGCCTTTCTAGCGTTTCGTTGGCGAGGCATTAGGCGATCCCTCTAATACCTTCCTAGCGTCTTCATCGTTGGGAAGGTATTAGACCCACCGCCGCTCGTTCAATCGATCACAAAAACGACAGTTTTGGGAAACCATTATGACAAGTTCAGCATCAGCTAGTCCCCTCGGATTTGAACCCTTTGCCCAAGTCACTCCAACTGAACTCAGGGTTCACTCGACTGAAACAGACATTCAAGCCATTATTTGGGCCGCCTATCGTCAGCTATTTGGCAACGATCACATAATGCGCTCAGAACGCCTTACTAGTGCTGAATCCTTGCTCAAGCAAGGACACATTACTGTACGTGATTTTGTGCGAGCCTTGGCCCTTTCAGAGCTATACAAACAAAAGTTTTTCTACGGCAATGCTCAAGTTCGCTTTATTGAACTCAACTTTAAGCATCTGCTCGGTCGAGCCCCCTACGACCAAGCAGAAATCTCTGAGCATGTGGATCTTTATGTGCAACAGGGGTATGAGGCTGAAATAAATAGCTATCTGAGTTCAGCTGAATATCAAGAGAACTTTGGCCAGCAGGTGGTTCCATACTATCGAGGGTTTGCTACCCAGAGAAGCCAGAAGACCGTTGGCTTTGTCAGAATGTTCCAGCTATACCGGGGGTATGCCAGCAGCGACCGAGCCCGAGTCAATGCCTGTCTAACAACAGAGCTGGCTCAGAACACAGCAACACCTCTGAGAACACCGAGCTTTGGCAAAGAACTCCAAGGTGTCACCGGAGGCAAGCGGGAAAAACTCTATCGGATTCGAGTGTCTCAAGGTGCCAGTGGACGACGGCCCCAGATCCGTCGCAGCGTACAGGAATATCTGGTGACTTACGAGCAGCTATCATCCACGCTCCAGCGTCTCAACAAAAAGGGAAGCCGCATCGTCAATATTACATCGGCATAATGCTGATCATGTCATCACACTATTTGAAGGAGATTAATCTGTGGCTATTACAGTAGCGGCGGCTGGCCTAGGCACCACCCCTTTTGCTGAGCAAAGTCCTGTAGAGTATCGTCCCAACGCTTCTTTGAGCGATACTCAGGCTGTCATCCGGGCAATTTATCGCCATGTCTTAGGCAATGACTACTTGATGCAAACGGAACGTCTAGTGGCCTTAGAGTCTTTACTGACTAATGGGGCCTTAACCGTTCGAGACTTTGTGCGATCGCTAGCCAAATCCGAGATATACAAAGCCAAGTTTTTTTATCCTAATTTTCAAACTCGGGTCATTGAGTTAAATTTTAAGCATCTGTTGGGACGAGCGCCGTACAGTGAAGCCGAAGTGATCGAACATCTGGATCGCTACGAAAACCAGGGATTTGATGCGGATATAGATTCCTATATCGATACGGCAGAGTACGAGCAGGCCTTTGGCGATCATATCGTTCCTTACTATCGAGGCTTTGATACCCAATCAGGTCAAAGCATTGCCGGGTTTACTCGCATGTTTAGCCTATACCGGGGCTATGCCAACAGCGATCGCTCCCAGCTGGCTGGCAAAAAATCGCGTTTAGCTACAGAGTTGGCGATGGGAGCCACCTCCGCAGTCAATAGCCCCTCAGGAGCTGACACGGGTGTTCGAACATACTTAGCGTCTGAAAAGAGTAATACCCCCACCCGTGTCTTTGGCAGATCGCAATCCACTAAGGCCCGTGGCACCCTCTATCGCATTGAAGTTGCGGGGATGAACCAACCAGGGTATCCCAGCATTCGACGCAGCAGTCGAGCCTATGTCGTGCCATACGAATCGCTCTCCAAAACCCTACAGCGAATTAACAAAACTGGAGGACGAGTTGCCAGCATTACCCGGGCGTAACGTCCCCTTGTTGACAGCCCACTTCATTGCACTCATTACCAGGTGATAATTATGTTAGGAAGCTATGCAACCAGTGCCTCGTCCAGCTCAGATAGCCGCATGTTTGTGTACGAGTTAACAGGACTATCTGAGAACGAGGTGACTGCTAACCACCAATCTCCCATTCGTAAAAGTCACAGCCAGTTTATTCAAGTCCCGTTCCATCGCATGAGCGAAGAGATGCAGCGGATTACTATGCTAGGGGGCACCATCGTTAATATTCGCCCCCTAGACAGTAGCTCAGAAGAGGTAACGGCTGAGGACTGACCTAAGGGGGCTTTTTCAGGGCCTTTCTTAGGTCAGTCCTCAGCCAAAGGCCATTTGCAATTGCTGATTTGGGGGATGGGAGGATCAGCAACGCCAGTAATTTATTAGTTAGCTTGAGGCTGAGCCGGGCGGAAAGGGATCCCCTCTAAAGGAGGTGTAACCTTTGCGCTCGGTACTTTTGCTGTATCAGCCTTATTAGACCTATCCGCAAATGCCACCAGGGAGTTCCCCAGAGCCTGGGCCAACGTACTCAGGGTTTGCTGTAGCAGCGAATCTGGATTAAGCACAGTCCAGCCATTTGCTGTGAGCTGGCGCAACTCAAAGTGTAGGTGTGGCCCAGTGGAGTTGCCCGTGCTGCCGACAAGGCCAATCACTTCACCCTGCTCCACCCATTCACCCGCTTGCACCAGCAGCCGTGATAGGTGAGCATAGCGACTTTCTAGCGTGTCGTTATGGTGTCGCAACACAACCATCAGTCCATAGCCACCGGCAAAGTCAGATAGGGTAACTTGTCCTGCTTGGGTCGCTACCACAGGTGTACCTAAAGGTGCGGCCACATCGGTACCTGAGTGGAATCGTTGGGCGCCAAAGATGGGGTGCATACGCCAGCCAAACAGGGATGACAGGGATGCCGGTATGGTCAATGGAAAGATAAACTTCTCACCTAGCTGCAGCTTGACAACAGCCTCGGCGGCCTGGTTGTAGAACTCCCGGCTGGCTGTCGTTGTCATCCCTGTCGCCGCTTGTATTCCAGAACTATAAACAGAGGCGGCCGCCCCCGCGACTGTCGGTAGGGTGCCGGCTCCAGTCGCGGCCAGCTGATTGGTCTGGCCACAGCCTGAACTGGTAACCTGAGCCCCCGCCCGTAGGGAAAACTCACAGCCGCTAGCCCTTTCTGAGATAACGACATTAGGCATGGTGGCGCCCACACTGTAGTCCGTTTTATCAACTAAATCCGTGCCGTAGTCAGCAGGCGAAACCACATTCACTGAAGGAGTGGCATCAATGGCGGGCTGATTTCCCCCCAGCAGCGATTCTACCGTTGGGGCGGGCTGGGTCTGCTGCTGGGACGGCTCGATAAAAACAGTGCCATAGTCAGGGCCAGTCTTAGGCGAGGTGGTGTCGATGGAGCTGGGCACCGTGGGTGTGGGTGTCACTGGCGTGATCACGGTTGGTGGGGGGACAACAGGCGCAGGCACCACCGGGGCAACAGGCGGCTGCGCCATCGGCACTTCAGGCGCAGATTGGGGCAGGGCTAGGTCAATGGCACCTGCCTCTGTCTGTGCCCAAACGGCCTGAGTACTGGCTTGGGCACTGAGGAGTCCGGCGACAGCAAAGGTGCTTAGTTTTAGAAGTTGCGATCCTTGAAACAACGATTTCTGAGTTTTTTGAATGAACGGATGATCAGCAGCAGCCATAGCGAAATCAGTGTTTGAGTAGAATGCCTGGTTAAATCTCTAAAATTAACCCACAGATAATGCCCACAGACTTAACATCCACAAACTTACTGTGTATGGGACATATAGGACTGAATAGATCTGAGGGTATAAGCGCCTAACTTAGCCATATAGACTTCATATACCAGAGTAACAATAAACCGAGGAAACCATCATATGGGAGAGCCACCTAGTTTAAGCTATTCTTTGCCTATGGATGGTTAACCTGTGCCTAGGTGGTTTCCACCAAGCCTAGTTTGAGCGCTTTAACGATGGCCTGGGTGCGGCTCCGCACTTTGAGTTTTTCAAAAATGGCCGTTAGGTGAGCTTTGACTGTGGCGATGGTAATGTACAGCTCTTTGGAAATCGCCTCGTTGGAAGATCCTTGGACTAACCAGTGCAATACTTCCTGTTCTCGGTCTGTGAGCCGCACGGCTTCACAGGCTTTGAGATGACGCTCTGCATGGGCGTGAAACAGGCGAAAAAAACCGGTGGCGAGTTCCGGATCTAAGTAAATTTCGTCATGTAATATGGTGCGCAGAGCCTCGTAGAGCTGGGTCGCGAGTTTATCCTTGGCGACATAGCCCTTGGCACCAGCTTGCATAGCCTGAAAAATCCATTCGTCTTCTCGATGGGCCGATAGGCTAAGTACCCGCGTATCTACCCCCAGGCTCCTGAAACGCTGGAGGACCTCCAAGCCATTCCCCTGGGCTAGTTCCATATCTAGCAGGGTGATCATCGGACTATGGGTTTCTACCATCTTAATGGCCTGTTCTGCCGAGGCGGCTTCTCCAACGACTTCAAAGGTAGCGGCATCGTCGGTATAAAAACCTAATAGGGTGCGTAGCCCTCGCCGGAATTCGGCATGGTCATCAACTAATAAGATAGAAATGGCATCAGTCATAGCGGATGCACCTAAAATTGTGACGAATATAGAGGTTATACGGTTATATTTAGACGTTTATGCATATAAGCAGCCGTCTCTGACCATGCTGCGATGGAAACTAACGGGGTAAAAAAATTGAAAACCTAGCTCCGCCTCGATGCAGGGTTTCAGCTCCGATACTCCCCTGGTGATCAAGGATGATTTTTTTTGCGATCGCAAGTCCTAGCCCAGTCCCCCCGACTCGTTTTGAATAAAACGGATCAAACAGCTTTTCGATGTCCACATCATCCAGCCCCGGCCCCTGATCGCTCACGGTGATCAAGATCGCATATTGAAAAATGTGCCAATCAACGGTAATCGTCCCCTTGAGAGGACTCACGTAGATTGCATTGTCGAGTAAGTTTTGCAAAACCTGTTCAAACTGCCAACCATCTACGGTCAAAGAGACCGGGGTGTTGGGCATGACCACCGTTAAATTTTTCTGTTCGAGACCTGGTCTCAATAGAGCCACCACAGTTTCCAACAGTGTGAGTAAACTATGGTCTTTTGGGCAGAGACTAGCCTGCTGGGCGCAGCTGAGCAAATTTCCAAGGCTAGACGAAATTTCATCAGCCGTTTGACAAATACAGTCAGCCTGCTGTTTTTGCTCCTCATTCTCTGCCCCTAGAACAATGGTTTCAGCATAGAGTCGAATCAAAGATAGGGGGTTGCGTAGCTGATGCTCCGCCTGCTGTAACGTCTGTTCCAGTAGCTGTATCTTGGCGCGCTGTCGCAGATTCTCTTGATAGAGCGTGAGATAGTGTTGTAATAGCTGAGCGTACTCTTTTACCAGATCCTGTTGAAAATGAGAAATATGCTGCTCTGTCCATAACAACAGATAGTCCCAATGGGTATCTGTCTTACCTAAGCCACACACATAGGCCTGGGATTCACCCATGTTGAGGGACAGGGGCATTAGTTCTAAAAACGATAAATTTTCGGCAATCCAGCGTTCTGACTCCAGATAGGCCTGAAATTCGCCCGCTGGCTGCTGATTCCGGCGATAAGACAGCACATCATGCCTATTGTCAAGCTGATTCCAGCATACTAACCAAACGTCTAATACTGGCAGCTTTTCGCCCAGCCGATCAATCTGCGATTGGCATAGCTGGCGAATGTCAGCAGATGACATCTCTGAGTGATGACTGGCTACTGCAGGAGTTGTTATATACATCCTAAATCTACTCCCACCTCAACCGGTATTTGCGGGACTTGTCGTAATTGCGTAATACCTGTGTCTTTACCTAGAATCAACATTTTTTTGTCAATATGCAAGGGTTTGAGACAAAGTTGAGTGTAATTACGCAGTTCTTGAAAAGCACACAAACATAGCTACGATGGAGGGGAAATGCTGGGGTAACGGGTTCCGGATATACGGCCCATCCCTTGGCAATTCCTAGGGTTTTCCAGACATAGCTGCCGTAGGGCCTCAGTAATAGGGACTAGACCTTTGACCAATTGGCCCAGCTCTTGATCAACCCGTAGGCTAGTCATAAGCGCATTTCGTTGACATGTTCGCTATTGTGGATCCGCTACCCTTGCGTGAGGGAAGCGGGTCTTTTTGTTGAGATTACGTAAGTAGTTTTATGTAATTAAAATTACCGAATTCGAGTCAGGGGTACTTAGGCGCTTGCTTGCTGCCGCAGCCTCAATCCGACTAGTCGTCACAGCCCAGACTTTCACGGGTAGACACACCGGTTACAGGATTAATACCGTCAGCGTGCTCACAGAGGTATTTGACTTGAAAGCGATCGATTAGGGTATAGGAAAAGTCGGCCCCTGTGATGTCTGCATCAGCAAAGGTGCTGCTGGTCATCAGCGCATCGGTTACCAGGGCATTGGTCAGGTTAGAGCCGGTGAACTCTACCCGGTCGGCAAAGGATTCTGAGAGGTTAGCGCCGGTTAAATCGGTGCGGATAAACTTGGCCTTGGTGAGGATGGTGGCACTCAGGTCAGCCCCACGAAAGTTGGCGTCGCGGACCTCGGCTGCAGCTAGGGAGGTGCCTGCCAGGTTGGCATCTTCAAAGTCACGTCCGGTCAGGTCCGTCAGGGTGTAGTTAACACTGGCTGATGCTGCGATCGCAACCATCGGTAGCGCTATGAGGGTGAGGGCAATGACCAGTACCAGCCCCACAACGTTTAAACTCCACCGCTGCCACTTAGTCATAGCCCTACTCCTGTCTGCTCTAGCTCTTATCATAGGCGACTTTAGCAGACGTCGCAGGCCTGCTTTTAGGTCCGCGCGCGCTAGATTTGCCGTCTAAGCTTGAGTCTCCCACTGCTGCAGTTCGTCCTCTAGATCTAGATTGGCTAGGGGTTCATTAAGAATGGCGATGTCCGGCTGCTGTAGGTCTTCCCATAGGATCTCTGACACCTGTTTAGCATCGCGATTGAAGGTGTCTGTAATGGCCTCAATTTCCACCAAAATTTGGGTAATCGTCTGGGCCGCCGTCATCATCGCCTGGGATTTAGCCAGGGTTGTCTGTCTAGTGCGGGTGAGATAGTGGGTCTGGTGCTGGAGCTTTTCTAAAGAATGGCGTTGGCGGTCAGAGGCTTTGAGATTAGCCACATCCGTAATCAGCTGGGTAATCAACGCTTGGGATTTGGGCTTATCTGTCTGGGGGGCGTTATCTAAGATTGCCGTTAAGTCTAGGATCCGCTGGTCTAGGGAATCAAACAGCTGAGCAGATTCAGTTTCCGAGGGCAAGCTTTCAAGAAATCCCCCTAGGGTCTGGGCCAGGGTAAATAGGGCATCTAGACGATCATTTACGGATTGGTACTGGTCTGATTGGGCATGCAGCTGTTGTTGCAACTTTTGAATCAATACCTGTTGCTCACGGGCCTCTTCGTCAATCTGAGCCGTAAAGGCCAAAAACTTCTCGGTTACCTGGTCTGCATGGAGATTGCTCTGGGCAATGGTTTCCTCATGGTGATGAATTGTCTCCTGGTGCCGGTTGAGCTGTTCGAGAATATTAAAAAATGAGAGAGAGAGCTGCTCTAGCTCATCCTGCTGCCCTAATGATGCCAGCAGCAGATCAGACTCACGAGCAAACTGATTACCCTGGAGCAAAATAGGTTTAATTCGCTGATTGAGCTTTCTAATGGCCAAAAAGACCACCACCGCCAGCAGCAGTCCCATTAAACCAGTGGTTAAAGCTGCAATCCGGATAATGCGCCCATATACGGCCTGATGAGGGACAAAGCCAAATAACAACCAGTCCTGTCCCGGAACGGTGGCATAGGCCCAGTAGCCGGTTTTTCCCCTCAAAAAGCCTGATGGCTCGTCGATCTGGTTCCAAATCGGTTCTAGAGCTGGAATATTTTGGTAGGTTTGAACCTGGGGGGAGAGCGTGGTGGGATCGGCAATCAGCTGCCCTGAACGGGTCAGCAGTAAAAAGTTTCCAGCCTGTTGAAAAACAGCGTCATCTAACAGGTTACTCAAATATGTGGCGTCAACATCCACTAGTGTTGTCCCTAGCCAGTGCCCCTCCTGGTCAAACAGGGGATAGTAGTAGGTGAGCAGGCGACTTTTATCCACCGGGTAGGGCTCCGTCCAAAGGCTGACCTGGGGAACAAAGTAATCTTGGTAACGCTGGCTTTCTGGATAAAACTCTCCCTCATCGTCAGCAAAGTCTTCGTAACGGACAACAGCTGGGTCCAGCCCGCTTGAATCTGCAGCGGACCTGGCAGAATAGTAGGGAAAAAGCCAGGGCTGCTCCTCAATGATGCCCTTTTCACTTTGACCCAGGCCCAACCCCACCACAAACTCCGGACGGCGCTCAAAGAGCTGCAGGATTAATTCTCGGTAGGTGTCAGGGTATTGGGCTCCTCGGTCATGCAGGGTAGTGGCGCTTACCCCCAGACTGTAGGCTAAGGTTTCGGCAGAATCAGTGACCGATGAGATCGCATTGACTTTGCTATCGATGTTGCTGCGCACCTGGTCTTTTGCCTGACGCTTGAGCATCTCACTAAACAGAAAGGCCATGCCCCCCATGCCGACCAAGGCCCCCAGCATAATCATCCAAAACAGTCGCCCACCAAACGAATTGAGGTGCAGCCATTTCTTTAATGTGCCGATGGGACCCGGCTTGCACAAAT
>NZ_JADEXP010000089.1 GCF_015207065.1 Leptolyngbya cf. ectocarpi LEGE 11479
GGTTAACGGTGTTTAACCTGGTGCGGGTATTTCGTCTGGTCTTTTTGGGAGACGTTACCCCTAAAACCCGACGGTCACCATCGGTGAACTGGCTGATGGGCACACCCATGATTGGCTTGAGTATTTTTGTCTTGGTATTGCCCCTGGCATTGATGCGGATGTCCCTACTGCCGCCGCTGCGCTATTGGCATCCCCCCGTCTTTATCGCCTTAATTTTATCGGGTGTCTTAGGGTTTGTCTTAGGCTGTACGGCTACGCTGAGCCGCTCTTTGGCCCGCTCTACCCAGCGTCCTCTGCGCTTAGCACAGGATCTGCTAGCCAACGATTTTTATACCGAAAAGCTGTACCGAGTCACCGTGGTTTTTCTAGTGAGCCAGTTCTCACGACTGGTGAGTTGGTTCGACCGCTATGTGGTAGACGGAGCCGTCAACCTGGTAGGTATGGTCTCGTTGATGAGTGGAGAAGGGCTGAAATATAGTATTTCCGGTCAGTCTCAAGGCTACATCTTCACCATTGTGTTGGGGGTGAGTCTGCTGGGCTTTTTAATGACCTGGGCAATGTGGTGAGGGGAAACTGATGCTGAGTGCGTTGTTATTGATTCCATTACTGGGGGCACTGGTCATTGGCTGTTGGCCCGGTAAGCTGTCGAGCGAGCGAGCCAGACAGCTGAGTATAGGCTGTCTGGTGATTAACCTAATCGTCAGCCTATACCTGCTAAGTCAATTTGATCTATCTATCACGGGGCTACAGTTTCAAGAATCCATCCCCTGGCTCGAAGAGCTAGGACTAGGGTATGAACTGGGGATCGATGGACTATCGTTACCGCTGCTAATTATTAATAGTCTGCTGTCCCTGGTGGCGGTATATGCCAGCGAGAGCGATGTACGTCGCCCCAAGCTCTACTATGCCCTGCTACTAATCATTACCTTTGCAGTCGCTGGTGCATTTGTTGCCCAAAATTTGTTGCTCTTTTTTATTTTTTACGAACTAGAGCTGATTCCCCTGTATCTTTTGATTGCCATTTGGGGTGGCCCGCAGCGGGGCTACGCAGCCACTAAGTTTCTGATTTACACCGCCCTATCCGGTATTTTGATTCTGGCTTCATTTTTAGGGCTGGTTTGGCTAAGTGGCTCCTCAAGCTTTGACTACAGTGCCACGATGGCCCATGGTCTGCCATGGATCCAGCAGGCCGTATTGTTGGCGGCACTGTTAATTGGCTTCGGCATCAAAATTCCTCTGTTCCCTCTCCATACTTGGCTACCCGATGCCCACGTCCAGGCATCCACACCGATTTCAGTGTTGCTGGCAGGGGTGCTGCTCAAACTAGGAACCTACGGATTATTTCGGTTTGGCGTCTGTACCTTTTCAGAAGTGTGGGTAGATTTAGCCCCTTATCTAGCCTGGTGGGCGGTGGTCAGTGTCCTCTATGGTTCTTTGGCAGCCATTGCTCAAACGGACATGAAGAAGATGGTGGCCTACAGCTCGGTGGGACACATGGGCTATGTGCTGTTGGCGGCGGCCGCGTCTAATCCCTTAAGCTTTGTGGGCACCGTGTTTCAGATGGTTAGCCACGGGTTTATTTCAGCCCTACTGTTTTTAGTGGTCGGGGTGGTTTACAAAAAGACCGGTACCCGTGACTTAACTGTACTCAGAGGTTTGCTCAATCCGGAACGGGGATTGCCCCTGATTGGCAGTGTCATGGTGCTAGCGGTGATGGCCAGTGCCGGTATCCCAGGTATGGTGGGCTTTATTTCCGAGTTTATTGTCTACCGTGGCAGCTTTGTTAGCTTTGTGCCCCAAACCCTGTTGTGTTTACTGGGGTCTGGTCTAACGGCGGTGTATTTCTTACTGCTGGTCAATCGTGCCTTTTTTGGCAGATTGGCGGTGACTGAGAAACAGGCCATTGCCACGGACTCTGCTCTATCGGCAGTAACCTGGCAGGATCGGCTGCCGGCATTGGCCCTAGTCAGTTTGTTGTTTTTGTTTGGTCTCAGCCCCAGCTGGATGACTCGCTGGATTGAACCGACGACAACAGCAATGTATGACGCTATGCCCGTCAAGCTGGAGCGATCGTCATCACATCGACTATCTTCTGTACCAGTTGCTGAGACTTCTACGGCCACCTGCTTGGATGGGGACTGCGCTTTATGACTCAAACTATGCCTTCTCAATTGAATAATATTCATCCCTTTGCCCACTATGCTGACCGCCTGCTCTCCGGTGGAACGTTGTTGCCGGATACACCTGACAATGTGCTTGAGGCCATGGGAGCCCTCGATAGCTATGGCATTGTGTTAGATCGCTATTCCATTAACCTGATTCACATTGCCGATCATCAGTTTTTGAACCTGTTTCCAGTGTTCAAGTATTTTGACGGTGATATTAATCCAGCGAAGATGTGGCAGCATTTTTGCCATGATCGGATCAACTATGAGTATGCCGAATACACCATGAGAGCGATGATGTGGCACGGTGGTGGTGGGTTGGACGCCTATTTGGATACAGAGGAGTTTCGGGAAAACTGTCGGGTTGCGATCGCAGCCAAAATCAAACTTAACCCCGTATTACAGCTATTCCATCGCGCGTTCCCTGAGTTTCTGATCGAGCAGATTCGCCAACTCTCCTACTACAGTGGTTTGGGGCAGTTTTGGCGCGTCATGAGCGATATTTTCACGTCCCTAGCGGACCGCTATCGTCGCGGGGAAATTACTCACATTCCCCAGATTGTCGATCACATCACAGCTGGCCTGGTAGCCGATGCAGCCCGCCCTATTACCTACAGCGTTGACATCGGTGGGAAAAGCTACGATATTTTACCGGCCTCGGCGGGGCTGACATTCCTACCAGATACGGCCATCCCCTACGTGGAGTCCATTTTCTTTCGCGGGACGCCTTTCCTTGGAACCGTCTCCTATAATGCCCAAGCCCAGCAAATCTCCCCTGACAAAAGCCGCTTTACCTATGGCGCGCTCTACGCGGATCCATTACCCATTGGGGGTAGCGGCATCCCACCCACGCTGCTAATGCAGGATATGTTTCGCCACATGCCGGACTATCTAGAAGCTCACTATCTCAAGAGTGTGCGAGGGTTAGGGGATGTGCGAGTCAAGATTTGTGCCAGTTTTCAGCGGTCCATGTTCTGTGTGACCAATGCCGCTTTGATCGGCCTGTTGCCCAAAGGGGCTGATGCCACCGATCCTGAAGACATCGCAGCCAATCGTGAGTTTTTACTGGGCTGGATGGATCGGTTAGCCTCCTCTCAACTCGAGCAGGTACAGATCCCCTAGATTTTCATTTGGCATATTGGCGAAAATTTTCCTTGAGAGTTTGTGAGGGCTGCCCCAATTCACATCAATCAGCGCTAGGCTCAAACCAATTAACTGACACAATGCCCGCCTATGTCTTCGACGGTGTCACAGCCCTCTGTGTCTCCTCTAGCGTCTGAGCCATCCCCCGCTGAACCATCGCCATCGGTTGCTGTACTCAATGTGGATGGCATGATGTGTGCTGGCTGTGCTCGAGCTGTGGAAACAGAGCTGCTGCAATGTGAGGGTGTGGCTATGGCCACAGTGAATTTAGTCACAAAAGCAGCGGCAGTGGAGTACGAAGCTGGTCAAGTAGAGCCTGAACAGCTGGCTACGGTGCTAACCGAGGCTGGGTTCCCCAGTCAGCTACGTCAAGGGGAAACAGCAGGTAATTGGGCGGAGCAACAGGCTGCTGAGCAACAGGGTCAGGGCTGGCGAGTTGCGATCGCACTCACGCTGTTAGCGTTATCTATTCTGGGCCACCTCAACCACCTTGAGCACCACGTTGGCAGCTGGGCTCCTAACGTGACGCTGCCTGTACTGACGAGCCTTTGGTTTCATTTTGCCCTGGCAACATTGACCCTCGTGGGACCGGCCAGAGGCATTTTGCAAGATGGCTGGCAAGGAGCCCGGCGGGCTCGGCCCAACATGAATACGCTCGTCAGCGTTGGCACCTTAAGCGCCTATTTTGCCAGCGTGGTGGCCTTGGCCCTACCGCAGCTGGGTTGGGAATGCTTTTTTGACGAGCCTGTGATGCTGCTGAGTTTTATTCTGCTGGGACGTACCCTCGAAGACCGGGCTCGGTTTCGGGCCACAGCAGCCCTACGCAGTCTAATTTCTCTACAGCCCAGCATGGCCCGATTGATCACAGGGAGCGAGCCTGGCCAAACCGTCGAGATTCCCATCGCTCACGTACAAGTGGGAGATGCGCTACAGGTACTGCCCAGTGATAAAATCCCTGTGGATGGCCACATTCAACAGGGCCAAACAACCGTTAATGAAGCCCTAGTCACTGGCGAGGCGTTATCTGTAACCAAGCAGGTGGGGGATACCGTGATCGGCGGCACCCTCAATCAATCAGGCACGATTGTTGTCAGTGTGAATCGCACGGGTGCTGATAGCACGCTGGCCCAGATGATTGCGTTAGTGGAATCGGCCCAAACTCGAAAAGCGCCGATTCAAGGGCTGGCCGATTCTATATCGGGCTATTTTACCTATGGCATTCTCACCCTGGCCTTGGTTACATTTCTCTTCTGGTATGGTGTCGGTGTTAGCCTCTGGCCGGAGGCGGCACAAGCGGCTCTAAATCCGCACCACCTGAACCAGACGGGCCATCAGCTGCCAGAGGCTTCAGCTCTATTGGTGAGTTTAAAACTTGCGATCGCAGTAATCGTCATCGCCTGTCCCTGTGCCCTGGGGCTAGCCACACCGATGGCAATTTTGGTAGGTTCGGGCATTGGTGCCCAGCGAGGGTTGCTCGTGCGCGGTGGCGACATTCTTGAAACGGCCCATCGCTTAGATACCGTCATCTTTGATAAGACCGGCACATTAACCACTGGTCAGCCTTGGGTTACCGACTGCCGCAGCTATGCACCTAGTCTGAGTCACGATGATGTACTCCAGCTAGCCGCCAGTGTAGAACAGGGGACACGTCACCCGTTAGCAGCAGCTATCTTGGCAGCAGCGACCCAACGTCAGTTGGCCCTGACCGATGTGACCGATGGCGTTACCACCCCAGGGCTCGGGGTAACGGCTAACCTCCATGGACAAACGATTCATGTAGGCAGTGCCGCCTGGTTAAATCAGGCCCATATATCCATTGACCTGGCCAGAGGTGAGGCTCATACCTTCAGCACCCAAGGCAAAACCCTAGTTTATATAGCTGTAGATCAGCAGCTAGTGGGTTTGCTGGCCATCGCCGACCGTCTGCGGGACGAGGCCGCCTCGGTGATTAAACACCTGCAGGCTAAAAACTTAGACGTGCAGCTACTCAGCGGCGATCAGCCAGCCGTTGTGCAGGGCCTAGCCCAGGAGTTAGACATTGCTGTCTTCCAAGGGCAAATGACGCCCGCAGCCAAAGTCAACGCGATTGAGAAACTCCAGCAGGCGGGTCGCTGTGTCGGGTTTGTGGGCGACGGCATTAATGACGCCCCCGCCTTAGCCCAGGCAGATGTCGGCATGGCGATGCATTCCGGTACCGACATTGCCATGGAAACAGCTGATATTGTGCTGATGCGCGATGTCCTAGACGATGTCTTAGCCGCCCTCGATCTTAGCCGTAGCACCTTCAACAAAATTCGCCAGAACCTAGCCTGGGCCTTTGGTTATAACCTGGTGACCATTCCGTTAGCCGCAGGAGTGCTTCTGCCCCGGTTTGGGATTGCCCTAAGCCCAGGGTTAGCAGGCGGGCTGATGGCATTTAGTTCTATTGGTGTGGTGCTCAATTCACTGCTGCTGCGCTGGCAAATGAGAGAAAGTTCCTAGTTCTAACTAGCTGCCACAATGCCTGCTAATTCTTCATAAAAGGTCCTACAGGGTTAACTGCTCAATAGGCAATGTTTGCACCACTACAACACCTCCCAATAGCCATCGCCACTCCCGTAGCCTGTGTTTGGCCTTACCAAAAGTCCGTCACTCGATACCCTAACTTACCTAACATGTCTCGCAACATCGGCATACTGAGGCCAATGACGTTAGTGTGACAGCCCTCTAGTTTCTCAATAAAAAAGCTGCCCTTACCGTCAATGGTAAACGCTCCGGCACAGTTCATGGGTTCACCAGTAGCGACGTAGTCTTCGATTTCGCGATCGCTAACCCAAGCAAAGTGCACCCGAGTTACCTGGCAGCGGGTAAGAACCCTGGCGGCTTGGGGAGATATTAATGTGTGTCCCGTAAACAGCTCACCGACACTGCCCCGCATCTGCCACCAGCGCTTGACGGCGGCTTCTGGGTTCTCAGGCTTACCGTAAATGACACCGTCAAATGCCAGCACCGAATCACACCCCAACACCACAGCATTGGGAAACAGGGGGGCGACGGCTTCTGCTTTACCTAAGGATAGGGCTTTTACCAGGGCGGCTGGATCACTGAGAGTAATTTGGTCTTCGTCAAACTTACTGGGCGATACAAATGGTTGTACGCCCGCATTGAGCAAAAGCTGTCGCCTGGCTGGAGACGCTGACGCTAGGACAAATTGAGGAGCAGCCATAGGACCTAATGGTGTGACCTAATAGACGGAGAAAGAGGCGACTGATTGAGTTAACGAATTTTTCAATCGCTTCCAGCGGGCTTCGGGCACTGATGCATTAAAGGTAAATAGCTGACCACGTCGCACAATCGCGCTAGCTAAATTGTGGCGCTGGCCATCGGGCGTGGTGGTTAAGTACTCAAGGATGTAATAGGTTTTACCATTGTCGGTTTCCACATTCTGGGCATTGACCAGTTCCACGTCGCGATCGTTACCCGCCACAGCTGTAATGCTTTTGGATAGCTTATAGCCCACCTCGGTGGGGCCTCCTAATTCTTCTAGAGTTTTACCCTCCGCCACTGGGCTGACCACCACACTGACATTTTCAGTCGCGTTAATAATGTCGTGAAAGACAACATCTGGGCCCTCAGAAACGTTCACCTCGATCCAGCCAGTGGGGTAGCTGAACTGATAGCCCTGATAGCTATTGACGTAGTCCAGCAAACTTACAGGAGCTGAGCCACTGCAGGCCTGCAAACCAAACATCGTGGCCAACACAATCATCAGAGCAGCGAGTCGCTTTAGCATTGGGAATACCCGTTAAGTAATGTGAAATGAATTGACATCTTTCATTGTCGCATTTTGTGGAAAGTCTTTGTAGGGTTAGCCCTGCTCCCAGGCAACCGCCAGTCAGCCATGGGCTTAGGGGTCTATTGGTCCTGGTTGGGCATATTGCTTTTCTATCGTCTGCCGCACTTCCTGCTGCAAACGCTCAAGGGCGGAATCCGTTTTTGCCTCAGCGACGATGGTACGCATCAGAGTTTTGATCCCCTGAGGTCCCCAGGAACAGCCTTGCTCTAGATATACGCGGGCTGCCTGACCCACGGCATAGGTGCCATAGCCCGCCGCTGCGGCTTGAGCCCCCATGGCTCCAGCATAGGCGGTGAGTCCAGAGGCTCCATCAACCATGCTCCACAGGGCGGCTCCACTTTTGCCAATGCCCAGGAGTAAGCCGCTGCCAAGCTCGCTCAAGAGCAGGGTGCCCGAGCTACGGACAATCGCCTGCCAAAGCTTGCTAGCTTCAAAGTTAGTCATGGGAAAACCGTAGAGTTTAGCCAGGTTACGGATCATCACTAAGTCAGAGGTCACTCCCCCCAGTAGATCCAGAACCGCTACTGGATTTAAGGCGACAGCAACGGATTTATATTTTGCAAATTGTAAGATGATGTCGTCAGCAGCGGTCTGGTTGAGTGCCGCCGTGGCTTTGGCAAGGTTGATATCAACCTGATTGGCTTGATGCAGAGTATTGAGGGCAACCAGGGTCGGCCCGTCAGTAGTACATAACTCAATCAGGGCTGTCTTTAGGGGTTCAATGTTTGGTGCAGGGGTCTCCCATTCTTCTGTAACCCGGCCATCGGACCATTCTATACGGACCTGCAGGGGTGAGGGTTCTGCCGCTATCAAGATAATATCGTCCACGATCGGCAGATCTGATGGCGGGACGGTAGCTTTTTCGTCTTCAGCGTCTTCAGAATTGGGGCTGAGGGTTAGCTGAACTTGAAGCCGTTTGAGATTGTCATAAACGGCTTGGCAATCCGTATCTGGATACAGATCTATTTTGTTAAAGACCAGCAGGAGGGGTTTACGGGTCTGGTGGAGGGTTTGTAGGGCGGTATATTCTGTGCGGGTAATGTCCCCAGCCACCACAAATAAAATTAAGTCCGCCTGCTGGGACACCTCTCGAGCTATTTGCCCCCGTTCAGCTCCCTCTATTTCATCTAGACCTGGAGTGTCAATTAGCTCAAGTTTTAGAGCGGGTTCTCCGGCTGGGACTGAAGGCATCCAGTAAAGGGACCGAGGCCATTGGGTGACACCGTTAAGGGGACCCGTTTCAAGAATCTTCTCGCCAATGAGGGCATTAAGCACAGCGGATTTACCTCGGCTAACCAGGCCAAAAACCGCCACCCGCAGTAGGGTGCTATCTAGTTTATTTAGCAGAACCGTGAGCTGGTCAATCCCTGACTTGACGGCGGCCTGGCGCTTGAGTTCGTCGCTGTCTGAGCGAGTTAGCTCAAGTTGAGGAATATAGCGGTCAATCGTTTGCCTTAGACTGTCACGGACTTGGTCCACTAGCGGATGGACTTTAGCAGAAACGCTAGCTGGAAACTCTGGAGACAGAGTGCTCCCATGGTTAGACATGGGCTGAATCGGAGCTGGATCAGTCATGGTAGAGGATGGCCAGAGCTGAGTTTTTTAGGCTGAGAATCTGGTCTTGAGGACAGGGGCAGACCACTCACTGATGTCTACCCCAGCGTGGAATCTAGGCAGCAGACTTGACAGTAGTGCTAGGTAAATGAGGCAGTGCCTGGGTAACAAACTCTCTGAGGGCCAGACCCTGACGGGCCTGCTGAAATAGAGCTTGCAGACGACTGCCCAGACCTTCAAAATTGAGTTCTGTTGTCTCTAGCAGACTTTGTTCTTCAAAGTAGTCGATCAGAGTGAGACCAGCTAAACGGGTAAGATAGGCGGCACTGATACCTTGCAAAGCACCCCCAGCCACATAGGTTGCAATGTGTCCTTTGAGAATGGTGCCAAAGGCCTGGGTCGCTAGCTCAACCAGCCCCAACTGGACGGTGAGTTTGGCAATGGTCCCAGCAGCGGCTTTGGCTTGGTCCATCGAGAATGTTTGGCCGTAGATAGCGCCCAGGTCAAGCACTAGCTGACCGGTAATGGCGGCAGTTGCTAGCAGATCGACCGTAACGAGAGGGCTAGCAAAGGTAGTTCCAGCGGCGATCCACTGCATGCGCTCGATGACGGGCATTGCTTTTTGGCGGCGATACTCGTTAAGGGTTTGGGTGATGCGCTGCTGCAGATCTTTGGTCTGGCGCAGGGTGGTGGCCATAACTAGGGAGGTGGGGGCGGCGGCACATGTATCTAGATGCTGGGTAAGGGTAGCAATATCAGCGGCAGGCTGTTCAAGAAATTCAGTGACATCGCCTGACTCGCTATGACGACGAACCTTGATCGGGTTGGGGTTAGCTGCGATCGCAACCACATCCACCCCTCGCACAGCGACCCGACCCTTAATCCGGTCCAGAATCACCGCCTTATCCATGGAGGAGTACTGATCTTGTTTATTGAGCACCACCAGCACCTGATAGCCATCGGCAATCAGCGTTTCTAAGTGATTGAGTTCAGACGCCGTCATATCCCCAGCAATCACCAGCAGCACCAGATCGGCATCGTTGGTATTAATGCACTGGTCAGTAAAGGTTATGGCGGGTAATTCAGATGCCTGGAGGCAGTTGAGGAGCGCTGTCTTACCGGTGGACTTGTGGCCAGCAATAGCAACCTTTAAATGGGTTCGCTCTAGACTATCAAGGAGTAAATCATGCTCAGTGCGATAAATTTCTGCTTGGGCAACAGCCTGGCTATTTTCAGTGAGCAGCCGATCGATTAGCTGGTCTGCCCGCTCCAAAGCTTGATCGAGCACATCGCGTTCAACCGTGACTTGTTGAGGGATGGAAGCAACCAGATCGTGCTGAGCCTGCTGACGCCACCACCATAGTCCTGAGCCCAGTGCGATCGCACCAAGCGTGAGCGTGGGCACATGATGTGCGACGTCGAGCAGCCATAGGCTAGCACTCAACCCTAAACCACCAATCAGAATAGGACGCTTGATTGCAATATCCATAAGTCCCAATACCCACGAGTTGCTTCTACTACATTTTATAAAGCCAGAGCTAGGCCACTGGGTGAAAAACCCAACAGAATTAACACAAGCCTTAAAAATTCAGCCATTTAGCGGTGGGGGTAACACTACTTACGCCTGTGGTTAGCTCTATTTCTTAAAGAAATTCATCAGCGCATGATAGGTTTGCTCAGGCGCTTCTTCCGGCAAGAAATGACCACAGGGAAGTGCTTTGCCCTCAACGAGCGTGGCATATCGCTGCCAAATGCTAACCACATCATAGTGTTTTTCAATAGCACCATAGGCCCCCCAGAGCACTAAGAGGGGGCATCGAATTTTATTGCCTAAATCGGTTTCATCATGGGCCAGGTCAATAGTGGCAGCGGCCCGATAGTCTTCACAAGTGCTATGAATGGTCTCAGGGCGGCGGAAGCAACGCAGATATTCAGCCATAGCTTCCGGTTTAAACGCATTAGTACTGGCACTCCAGCGGTTTAATTTAGTTGTGAGATAAAAGTCTGGATCATAACCAATTAGCCGCTCAGGTAAACGATCTGGCTGAATTAAGAAAAACCAATGCTCATAGATACTCGCCATGGACTGATCAATAGTCTGAAAAATGTGGCGAGTAGGAACGATATCTAACAGGGCCGCTCGGGTAACCCGAGTGGGATGATCGAGCAACAAGCGATGCAGAACCCGTCCACCTCGGTCGTGACCTGCGGCCATAAAGGTGTCAAACCCCAGGGCTGCCATCATCTCGATTTGATCCTGAGCAACCGTTCGTTTGGCATAGACGGCATGCTCAGCATCGGTAGGGGGATGACCGCTATCCCCATAGCCTCGTAGATCGCTACAAACCACTGTAAAGTGCTGAGCCAGCCGGGGGGCAATCAGATGCCACATAACATGGGTTTGAGGATACCCATGGAGCAACAGCAGAGGAGGACCACTGCCGCCAATCAGGGTATGGATATGGGTGTCTGCAGTTTGAATAGTATGGGTTTGAAAGTTAGAAAACATGGCGGCAGCGATTGATATCTTAGGTTAGGTCCCAGAGCTATGCTCATCCAATTGGCTAGACTTGGACGCTAACTGTCAGCCAAGAAACAAGAGATGGGTGCTATAAATCAAGTACAGGCGTTTTTGTAGTGCTATGACTGATACTGATTCCGTCCTGCAACAAAGTCTCCTTTTGGGATACTTGATGCTCGATTATGACACTACTGATGAGCTAGGAGTGGTGGATAATCTGCTAGTGGATATTTCCCAAGGACGGGTGGTGGGGCTTGTCTGCCAAGGAGCCGCCTGGCAGCGACAGAGGCCGATCTACAGCTGGCAACAGATCGCCAGCATTGGCACCGATAGCATTATGCTCCATGGACAAGGTGCCCAAATGCCAACGACTGCTGCCCAATCGATGCTTGGCTTAGAAGTATGGACAGATACAGGCAACTGCGTGGGGCAGATTGTTGATTATCGCTTCCGACGTCAGGGGCATATAGTCCAGTATCTATTTGCTCAAGCGGACCAGCCAGGTCTATATGGACTGGCTCCCGATGCTATCATCAGTGCCGGACGCAAGCGCATGATGGTAGCAGCTCAGGCGGTGGAACAGGCCGAATACTTTGCGGATGAGGGTGTCCCCAGACCTTCTACAAATTGGCAAGCCACAGCACAGACCGCCCAGTCTCTGGTCGAACAGGTACAGCAACAGGCTCAAGGGCTATCGGACTATGCTCAAGAGCGTTTGCTCTCCGACGATCTCAATGAACAGCTGCAGTCTACGACACGACAGTTCCAGGATCGAACCCAGAACTTGCGATCTCAGCTCGATCAACAAGTATCCAAAGCTAAAAAACGTCTAGGTCCCCTAAATAAAGCGTTGGAAAACACCGTAGAAAATACCCTCGACCGCTTTAGTGAGCCAGACAATAGTACTTCACCGATTGATTTAGACTCATTTGAAGTCTGGGAAGACGATGACTGACACGGCAAAGATAAAGGTTAAGCTGCCTTAACGGGCATGCCGTTGACTAAGGGACAGCGAGCGGGCATTACCTCGATTGTTCAGCGACGCAACTTGAGCTGGGGCAAGATAGTCTTGAAGGATCGTTTGGAGCTGCTCTAAGGTTTGCGGATAGACCTCAGGAAGAGGTGGGTTCAGCTGCAACGCTTTACAGTAATCACCCATCGCGCCTGGATAATCGCCTAGCTCGATCCTCAGGTTCGCTCGGTTGTGATAGGCATCTGTAAAATCTGAATTAAGGGTGATGGCTTGATTGAAGTCTGCCAAAGAACGTGCATAATCAACCTGATAAAAATAAACCAGACCCCGATTATTATAGGTATCTGCACAGTCTGGATTGAGGGCCAGAGCCCGGTTGAGGTCATAAAGAGCCGTCTGGGTCTTACCGTATCGCAGCCAGCTGATTCCCCGCCATAGATAAGCTTTAGAGAAACGCGGCTGGAGTTCAAGAGCGTAGTCAAAATCCCGCACGGCTCCTGTATAGTCGGTCAAATCTAAGCGCAGCAGTCCACGATTGCAATAGCCCCTGGCGGACAGGGGCGCCAGCTGAATACTGCGTTCAAAATCTTCTAGGGCAGCGTCTGTATGGCCTAAATGGCGCTGGCTATTGCCTCGGTTTAGGTAAGCAGCTGCATAGTGGGGGGTAAGATGAATGGCCCAGCTAAAGTCCTCAATGGCGATGCCATATTCGCCCATGGCATAGTGGGCACAGCCTCGGTTGTAATAGGCTTTGGCATAGTTGGGCAGAGACTCAATGACGGTATTGAAAATTGCGATCGCACCTACACAGTCTTGCCGCCGTGCCAAGTCCACACCCTGATTCAATCGACCCTTCACAGTCATGCAGCCCCATCTCACCACAAATCACACCATCAAAGTACAGTCTTTCTAGAGGTCATACCGCAGGGTACACACCTACTACGGAAATTCTTTTGCTAACATACAGTTCAGTAAAGACCATAAGTACACGACAGCACACGAAATTTCCGTATATCCACGGAGACTGGTTGCACTAGCACACCATCCCTGTAACGATTAACCCATAACTATTGCCCTTATCGTTATTCTTAGTCTGTATGAAAGAAAGAGCCCATTAAATTCGAAAACATATAACGGTCCTTTGCATATCTTTAATAAATAGACAAACTTGTTATGAATCTGACGCTCATGTATCGGCTATGAACGGCGATATGCGGAAATAAGAATATAGTTAATCAAAACTGGGCACATTATGCGGGGTACTCAATATATCTATCCAATAAGAAAACTCAGTTACACAGCCATTTCAGCATGGCTGTGTAAAGTGCTGAGAGTCGATAGGACTTTTGCTCCAGACGGTTACCTCAGCTGCTGAGTACGATGCTTATAGCTGCAAAACACTGACATTGTTAGAGCTTTTACGCAGACAGACAAAGATTATACGAATGTTCCTGATTCGTTGACTCTATGAATGTGTGTATTTCATCAGTGACTGATCTCTTAAGATTCAACAAACCTGAGAAAATTTGAAACCTCAGCAATCCACTTTGAACATTACAGCTAGTTTTAGCAAGAGCACTCTAATTAGCACCTCACGCGTTTAGTATCTAGAACGGCATACTAAGCTACTTCAAAGGATTTTAGACGAGTAGTCTTTACATTAGTCCGCTGAATGTCATGTATTTTATCGCTCTGCTGTCATTCTGTCTGAATGGTTTTATAAAGTTGTTTTTAAGCACCCACTAAAACTCTTATGAATCAACTTGGTTTTGTTGTTATTGGGAGAAACGAAGGAGACAGACTGGTTCGATGTCTGAAATCCTTAAGAACTCAGTGTCCTGAGACAGCCCCTATCGTCTATGTTGATTCGGGTTCCACCGATGGGAGTGTCGAGTTTGCTAAATCAGTAGGAGCTGATGTTGTTTCATTAGACCTTTCTAAGCCATTTTCTATGGCAAGAGGTCGTAATGCTGGTTGGAAATATCTTCAGCAGACCTATTCAGAAATTAAGTATATTCAGTTTCTCGATGGTGATTGTGAGCTCATCCCTGGCTGGCTAGACAATGCATTCCAGAGCATCGAAAGTGATGAGTCGCTAGCAATCGTCTGTGGACGTAGACGAGAGCGTTTTCCTGACGACTCCGTTTACAACCTATTGGCGGAAATGGAGTGGAATACTCCTGTGGGCGAAGCAGAGGCCTGTGGTGGAGATGCCTTAATCCGCATGACTGCTATTTTAGAAGTAGATGGCTATAACCCTGCCATGATCTGTGGTGAAGAACCAGAGATGTGCATTCGACTGCGCCAGCGCGGCTGGAAAATTCAAAGAATTGCAGCTGATATGACAAAGCACGACCTAGCTATGCATCACTTTGGGCAGTGGTGGAAACGGATGACACGGGCAGGCTGGTCTGTTGCAGAAGGTTTCTCCATGCATGGAAAAACTGAAGAGCAGTATATGGCAAGAGAATATCGCAGCGGTTGGGTTTGGGGAGGGCTAATTCCTATGCTTGCGATCGCAATGGCTGGGCTCTCCAAAGGCATTAGCTTACTTCTATTGTTTGCTTATCCATACTTAGGATATCGCATTTACCGTTACCGTCTAGATTACGGTGATAGTGCCCGAGAGTCTCGTATCTACGCGTTATTTTGCACCATATCTAAGTTCCCTCAGCTGATTGGCCAAACAAAATACTGGCTAAATCAAATAACAAAACAGCCTGCACAACTGATTGAATATAAGACATCTTCTTAGATATCGACTTTATATCTATTCAGCTAAATAGAAGTTTGGTTATTTGCTAATTGGTAGAGAAACCTATTGCTTCATTTAGAAATGAAAAAGCATCTTTGCCAGAAAACTTGCCAACTTTGAGCGTAATTTTATGCATGTAGCCTACCTTGTTAATCAATATCCTAAAGTTAGTCATAGTTTTATCAGACGTGAAATCTCGGGTTTAGAAGAATGTGATGTCCGTGTATCCAGGTACTCCATCCGGAGCGTAAATAATACCCTCGTTGACCCTGCAGACCAATCAGAGGCCTTAAAAACCAGAACTATTCTTGATATTGGCTTATTTCTACTCTTTAGCCAGTTGATAATTATGGCAATTAAACGCCCGATTGCATGGTTAAAGTGTTTCAAGATCATGCTGCGTTTGTGGTTTGCTGCCGACAAAAGCTTGTTTCACTACTTTGCTTATATGGCCGAAGCTTGTGTGCTGTTCAATTGGCTAAAGCAAGATGGTGTTACCCATGTCCATGCACATTTTGGAACTAATCCTACATCTGTTGCCCTGCTGTGTCATATGCTAGGCGGACCAACCTATAGCTTCACGGTACATGGACCTGAAGAGTTTGATAAACCCTTAGCTCTATCCTTACCTACAAAAATTGAGCGGGCAAAGTTTGTAGTCGCAATTAGTAACTTTGGTCGCAGCCAACTTTATCGTTGGTGTTCCCATAAACATTGGAATAAAATTCACGTCGTACACTGTGGTTTAGATAGCAGCTTTTTAAGCTATGAATCTTCAGTATCGATACCAGATGAAGCAAATTTTGTATGTGTAGCTCGCTTAAGTGAACAAAAGGGACACTTATTGCTTTTGGAAGCAGTAAAGCAACTAGCTGATAGAGGATATCGATTTAAAGTAGTGCTTGTAGGAGATGGCGAACTCCGTTGCGAACTAGAAAACCTGATTGCTAAGTGGAAGATCGAAGATTTTATAGAAATCACTGGTTGGGCTAGTGGTGCTATTGTCAGAGACAAAATACTAGAATCCCGTGCATTAGTTTTACCTAGTTTTGCTGAGGGATTGCCAGTGGTTATTATGGAAGCTCTAGCATTAGGACGCCCAGTTATCAGTACTTATATTGCTGGTATCCCAGAATTATTAGGGCATAATATTTGTGGCTGGCTGATTCCTTCCGGAAATGTAGATGCTCTAGTGGAAGCCATGAGTAAAGTAATCCATGAACCAATCTCTGTTTTGGAAGACATGGGGCACTTTGGAGCGAAGCAGGTTAGTCAACAACATAATGCATCTATAGAAGCCCGAAAATTACTCCACCTTTTTCAAGACCCAGTAAACACTGAAAAGGAAACAATTATTTCTGAAGTCGGTCGTTCACTTATAGCTAAAGCTTCTCAGAATGTTTAATCCTTATGTTTGTGAGATAAGTCCTCCTTGATTGGCTGTATCTGTTTTGAGAACCTAAATCAACCCTCGTATATAAAGACCGCTTTAAAGTGGCTTCAACGTATCATGAATATAGCCTTTCGCAATGGTTTAAATTTCTTAGGTTCCCATACGGAAAATATATTACTGTTTTGCTTCTGATGTCTGGTTAATTCGTTCTATTTGTATAGGTTGACCTGGGAACTCCACAAAATATGATTTTCAATAGTTGATTCCCTATTTTATTCCTATGACTAATAAAAATAATATAATTGTTGATCTATTTTTGAGTGGAGCATTGCTCTATGGAGCGTAAAGAGTACGAAGGAGAAATTGACTTCCAGAAATATTGGCTAGTCTTAAAGCGTCGCTGGCTGCCAGCAGCTGTAGCCTGTATTGGAATTACCTCTTTATCAGTTGTTGCTGCATTGCTAGAACAGCCTGCCTACGAAGCTAGCGGAAAACTTTTATTTGAATCTGATCGCTCCACCGCCTTAGCTGGAGTTGAAGGACGGGTTGGAGAACTAGAAGCTCTTACCCTAGGCGAAAATCCATTATCAACCCAAGCTGAAATTCTTAAAACAACCGAAATCGCTGAAAAGGTTATTCAAACTCTTGATTTGAAAGACGATGAGGGTAAACCACTTGACCCTAGACTGCTTGTTCAAGGGCTAGATGTGGAAACAATCACGGGTACTGACGTGATGGCCGTAAGTTTTGAATCGTCTGATTCTGAGATTGTGGCTGAAGTCGTTAATCAAGCGATGGAGGAGTTTCTAGAACTAAATATCCTCACGAACCGGGCAGAAGCAGCAGCAGCACGAAAATATATCGAACAAGAGCTTCCTGAAAGTAGGGCGGCGGTTCGAGCGGCTGAAGATGCCATACGCCAGTTCAAAGAGCAGAACCGCATTGTGGTGTTAGAAGAGGAAGCTAATTCCTCTGTTCAGTTACAAAGTGAATTGGACAGACAAATTGCACTACTGAAAGCTGAGCTAGAGGAGGTATCAGCTCAAGCATCTGAATTGCGTCGCCAAGTTGGAACTAGCTCTGAACAAGCCGTTGTTGACAGTGCATTAAGTGAAGCACCGGGCATACAAGAAGTATTGCTTGAACTTCAGGAAGCTCAGAGTTTGTTGGCAGTTGAGCGTACGCGCTACCAATCCAACCACCCAACCATTGCCACATTAGAACGGCAAGTCGCAGCTCTTAATGCAGTATTGCAAGAGCGCGTGTCTGGAATCTTGGGCAACAGTGCTCCTGTTTCAGTTGGAAACTTGCAGATGGGGGAGTTACATCAGCAGCTCACCACAGACCTAGTCCAAACGGAAGTTCAGCGCTTGGGACTAGCTCAGAGATTGCAAGAATTGAACGCGTCTCGAGCAGCGTTTCAGCAACGTTCAGATGTATTTCCAGCCCTAGAAAAGGCAGAACGAGAATTAGAGCGCCAATTATTGCTTGCACAAAATGCATATGAAACCCTCTTAAACAGGCTTCAGGAAACGCAGGTGGCAGAAAATCAAAACATTGGCAATGCTCGCATCATTGAATCAGCTATTCCACCTAAAGATCCACTTGGTTCAAATAGCAAACTTCTAGTGGTAGCAGGAGCACTGGGTGGACTTCTAGTGGGCGCATCAATTGCATTCTTCCTTGACTTGGTAGATAGCTCGGTTAAGACAGTGAAAGAAGCCAAAGAGCTCTTTGATTATCCTTTACTGGGTATTATTCCCCTCTCAACTGCTGGTGGACGGGCTTCTATGCGCACATTCAAATCAGAGCCAGATGAGCCAAGAGTTAGGGTGCAAGACGCACCGAGATCGCCTGTCAGCAAAGCATATCAGATGTTACAGGCCAATCTAAAATGTGTCAGCCCTGACAAGCAGTTGACATCGCTTGTTGTCAGCAGTTCGGTACCCCGTGAAGGCAAATCGGAAGTGTCTGCCAATCTGGCTGCCTCCATGGCTCAAGTGGGACGGAAGATTTTGCTAGTCGATGCTGACTTACAGAATTCCATGCAGCACCATATCTGGAACTTAACTAATGCAGTGGGATTAAGTCATGTCATTGTGGGTCAAGCAGATCTAGATGAGGCCATTCAGCCAGTTAGTCCCTATCTTTCAGTCCTACCAGCGGGAGTTATTCCACCCAATCCAGTAGCGCTTTTAGATTCAGAACGGATGGCATCATTAGTCAAATCCTTCTCAGAGGATTATGACTTTGTCATTTTTGACACACCTCCTCTGGCCGGGAATGCCGATGCATCTATCCTAGGAACACTGGTGGATGGCATTTTATTAGTTGTACGTCCACAAGTGGTTGATACAACTCGAGCAAAAGCGGCAAAAGAATATCTAGTTCGCTCTAATCAGAATATTTTAGGAATTGTAGCGAATGGAATTAAAGTTAGAAACGAGCCAGACAGCTATTTTTACTACATGCGAGAAGACGAAGAAACTCGCGAAAGTGATGGCATTGGACTATCGACGTTGCTGAAATAG
>NZ_JADEXP010000090.1 GCF_015207065.1 Leptolyngbya cf. ectocarpi LEGE 11479
GATTATTATCCTGATGATCTGATGATCCGAGGTTACCTCAAATTTTGCACCAAGCTCGGTTGCAAAGCTACTAAATCCCAATGCATATCAGCGATTTATAAAAAACTACGGACAAATTTAACCGAATATCACGACCTCAAGCCATGATGGGATGAGCTTGGAGCAACACCTATGGTTCAGCAGCAAAACGGTCTGCTTAGTGACGATGCCTTAACCCGCCCGGAGAATGGCGCTACTTATAGCTGCTCAATTGCCATCATCGGCGGTTCGACAGCTGCCTATACTACAGCCCTGACGGCACTCAAACTCAAGTTGGATGTTTGCTTGGTACAGCCCCAAAGGATGGTCGGAGGGCAGTTTACAGCCCAGGCATTGCCCGCCTCTGACGATGGCGATTTATTGCGACACCAGGCAAACCTGACAAACTTAGCGGGTGAAGAATTCGCCATCTCCAAAAGCCAACGGCTGTTTCGGCAACGGCAGCGGCAGCTACAGCCGGTGTCGGGACGGGTGGTTAAGGATCCAGGCGGGTCTTGGGTGTGCCCGCTGTCAACGACTCCGGTGGTGGCGTCGATGGCCCTAAATGAGCCCCTAATGCCCTATCTGAAGTCCGGTAAGCTCACACTGATTCCCTATGCTGAGCCGACATCGCTGCTGCTGACTCAAGCAGAAGACAGCCCGCGCCGGGTGACCGGTGTAGCCTGTCAGGATACTAGAACCCAACACTCATTTACCGTAAAGGCCCAGGTGGTGATCGAAGCTACCGACTTTGGCGATCTCCTTGAACTCGCCAATCTGCCCTCACGGGTGGGCCAAGAAGCCCGCAGCGATACCGGAGAAGCGATCTTACCTGAGGAGGCCCGTCCTGAGTGTCAGCAATCTTTTACCTTTGATGTGGTAGTGGAACGCACCTATCCTGGCAAAGGCGTACCCGTACCGGCACCAACAGAATATGGTCGTGTCCCCTGGCTTAATATCCAAGAGTTTACGGGAGATTTTTGGGTCAGAAAAAACAATGTTTGGAAAAAACGTGATTTCTTTCATGCCTTTGGTATTTTTCGCTATCGACGTTTAAAGCGTCGGTATTTGAATGAGAAACTAGTTTCTCCTGGCGATGTTGCCGTGATTAATTGGGGCACATCCAACCATCCCCAGCGAGGGCAGTGCTGTGGCAATGACTATCGCACCGGGTATCTTATTGGTCTCAGTCGGTCCGAGCGGCAACAACAAATTCAACGGGCCAGGATACGGGCTCAAGCCTACATTCACTATTTGCAGGTTAGCGGTGTGTCCGACCTCAAGCCTCGAGGCGATCTGACCTGGACTAAGGATGGCATTGCCCTCGAACCCTATATTCGAGAAGCGCGTCGGGGCATTGCCTTGACCACTATTCGCCATGAGGATGTGGCCGCTAGCTTTTTCCCGAACCAGGCCAGGGCACGCACCTTTGATGACACCCTGGGAATAGGGCAGTATCACTATCTAGACCTGCATGGCAATTTGGTGGAGGGCCATGTCAACCCTCGGGGGAAAGATGTGATTGCGCTACCGTTTACGCTGCCTGCCACATCTCTGGTCCCGGTAGATACGGATGGTCTGGTGCTGTCGGCCAAGAGCATCGGCACCACCCACATTACCAATGCGGCCTATCGGATGCATCCGGTGGAGTGGGCCATTGGTGAAGCCAGCGGCTTTTTGGCAGCCTTTAGTGTTTGGACGGGAAAACAACCCCGTGAGATTGTTAGCGATGAATCTCTGCTGTGTAAACTGCAAGGATTTGTCACCCGCAATGGGATTCCCATTGTCTGGTTTGATGATGTGTCCCATCGTGATTCTGACTTTGAGGCGATTCAAGTGATGGCGGCGGCGGGGATTATCACCAGTGAGAATGCCAAGAATCTGCACTTTCGCCCCCATGGCAGTGTCAGTCGGGCCGTGGTGTGTACAGCCCTCGTCAATCTGTTGGGGTTAGAAAAAATCACGCCGGAGCAACCTTCGTTTAAAGATGTACAGCCTGGCCGTCACTGGGCCTATAGCACTGTTGAAACCCTTAAAGCGACAGGTATGGTAGCGGGGATGCGTCGAGGGGTGTTTGCCCCCGATCAGGCCATGACTCGGAAACAGCTTGGCTTTTTGGTTAAGCAAGCCATGCCCCAAGCCTATGGCGCGGCCTTTGCCAACACCCCTCGAGATCAGCGGATTGTACAGCGGCGAGATCTGGCACGGGTGTTTTATGTCTTACTAAAGGCGAAGCTTGCTATCTGAATAGCCCAAGGGCAGAGTTACGCATTTGTGGGTACAAAAATCGGCCATTTGCAGGTGTGACTGCCCAGCGGGTTGTCCTAGACTCCGGGTATGTGTCGCTAGGACAAATGATTTATGCCGACCGAACAGATGACAATCTATGTCCCCCCTCGGGTGAAGCAAGAAATTAAACAGCTAGCTACGGCTAAAGAGCAGTCTATGAATATGGTTGTGGTAGAAGCGTTAGAGCTTGCGATCGCAGCCTGGACAGCTCAAAACAGCGCTTAAAAAGACCTGTTATGATGTCTGGCTTTGATGCCATTGTCGGGCCTGATCTCGCACAGCGTCATAGTCTTCGCTGGACATTTTATCGAGATTTTTCAAAATAAAATTCATCCGACCCTGCTTTTGCAGTTTGTCGCGATGGCGCGCCAAAAAATCCCAATAAAAGAAATTAAAGGGGCAGGCATTCTCTCCTATACGGGCCTTAGGATTGTAATGACAACCTTTACAGTAGTCGCTCATGCGATTGATATAGTTGGCAGAGGCGGCATAGGGTTTAGTGGCGAGCATTCCCCCATCGGCAAACAGCCCCATACCAATCACATTGGTTTGCATTACCCAGTCGTAGGCATCGATAAAGGCCGCATGGAACCAGGACTCTACTTCCTGGGGAGACAGTCCGGCAATCAAAGCAAAATTACTCAGGATCATCAGCCGCTGAATATGGTGGTTGTAGCCCGTGCGTTTAGCCTGGTCGATACTCTGGTGCAAACAGTTCATGGAGGTATCGCCAGTCCAGAAAAACTCGGGTACGGGCTGGTGATGCTCAAAATAGTTGCCCGCTGGATAATCGTCATTCACATAGCTATAGAGACCACGCATATATTCTCGCCAGCCCAGCACCTGCCGAATAAATCCCTCAACGCTGTTTAGCGGCAGCTCCCATTCGTGGTAGGCCGTTTCCACCGCCTCAATCACCTCCAGCGGCTGTAGCAGCCCGATATTTAGATAGGGCGACAGCAGCGCATGCCAGAGCGTATCCTCACCGGTCACCATGGCATCTTGATAGGGGCCAAAGGTGGTCAACCGCACATTAATAAAGTAGTCCAGCACCTGCAACGCCTGGGAGCGCGTTACGGCCCAGCCAAAGGTGTCTAAATCTCCAAAGGTGTCTAGCTTGGCCACATCTGCCATCACCTGCTGGGTAATCTCATCGGGGTCAAACCAGTGGGGAGCCGGTGGATTAATCTCTTTTTTAGGGGGTTTACGATTCTCTTTGTCGTAGTTCCACTGTCCGCCGATGGGTTGTTTGTCATCGGCCATCAGGATGCCATAGCGTTTGCGACCCTCACGGTAAAACGACTCCATCAGCAAACGTTTACGACCGTCAGCCCACTGTTTAAACTCCGCCACGGACCAGAGAAAGTGATTGTTGGGAACCACCGTGAGCTGGCAGGGCAGGTTCATGTTTTCTAGAAACCGGGCAAAGGGACGGTCAGCGGGCTCCATCACCCGCAGTTCGCTAATGCCCTGGGACTTAATCCACTGCCGCAGCGGTGTTTCAAAATCATCGACTATTTGATAAGTAACAGCGCGACCCTGGGCCTCTAGCTCGGAAGCAAAGTGGCGCATAGCCGACCAGACCAGCACCAGCTTTTGGCGATGATAGCGACGCTCGGTACTGTGACGACGGGACTCGATAAAAATAACTGGAGCCTGGGGCTCACTGGCCAGCGCGGCCTGAGCCTCCCAAAGCTGATCCCCCAATACCCAAATGCCAACGGTCATAGAATGTACCACCCAACGCCTTACTGCTTTATGGCTATATCTTTGGCGTTGCTGATCCCCGGTATGACTTCATCCGTGAACTGCTGACTACCAGAGTATTTCACAGAATCAGTTTATCCCTTACATCAGCAACAGCTATGCTTTAACCTATGGCGTTTTTATCAACACACGCTAGTATTTGCGTAGGATAAATGTTCTGATGCATGAGGTGATCTCCATGAGTGTCGCTGAAGCCACCCCCTGTGTGCTGCTGGTGGAAGCCAATGAAGACTTGGCCCATGATGTCAGCAATGACCTGCGGGAGTCGGGCTATATTCCACTGGTGGCCACCACCATCGATTCTGGTATGCAGGAGGTGCGTAACCGGCAGCCAGCGCTGATTGTGGTCAATCGCATGCTGGCGGGAGAGTCGGGGTTGGATCTGTGTCAGCAGCTGCGATCGCAAGGAGACCGTACCCCCATGCTGCTACTGATGGCCCGTGATAACCTGGACGACCGGGTAGCCTGTATTGAGTCTGGGGCCGATGACTATATCCTCAAACCCTACCGCAGCGATGAATTTATTGCCTTAGTCAGCGCCTATCTGCAGCCCAGCGAGCACGGCATTGAGCAAATTGTATTTGGGGAGCTTACCCTCAACGTCACCAATCGCCAGGCCCTGCGCGGCAGCCGGGTGATTGACCTCACCATGAAAGAATTTGAGCTGCTCAAATATCTGATGGAACATCCCAGAGAAGTCCTGACCCGCGAACAGATTTTAGAAAATGTCTGGGGCTACAACTTTATGGGTGAGTCGAATGTGATTGAAGTGTACATTCGCTATCTGCGGCTAAAGATCGACGGCGACGGCGAAAAGCGGCTGATTCAAACCGTGCGCGGTGTGGGCTACGTACTGCGAGAAGCATAACGCTGATAGTCAAACATTGATTGAACCAAAGGAAATACGTGTGATCAACCGGCATACAAGGCGATATTTACCCCTGCTAGCATGCTGTCTGCTGCTCGCCTGTTCTACTCCGTCAGCAGAGACGCCACCGGCAGAGACACCGCCAGCAGAAACAGTCACACCTGCCGCTGATCCTGCGCCCACCGATCCCGCTTCCATGCTTACCGGACCTGGTCAAGTGCTACCCATTACCGCCCAAGCCACCATTGCCGGTGAAACCTTTGACCTGGAGGTTGCTCGTACGTCGCAACAGCAGAGTCTAGGGCTGATGCACCGTAAGACCCTACCTGATAACCGGGGGATGCTGTTTCCCTTTAGCCCGGCTCGACCGGTGGGTTTTTGGATGAAAAACGTGCCCGTGGGTCTGGACATGGTGTTTTTATATCAGGGGCAGGTGCAGGGGATTGCCGAAGCGCCCCCCTGTGAGGCCGATCCCTGTCCTACGTATAGTCCGGGCAGACTGCTGGTGGACAATGTGATCGAGCTGCGGATTGGCCGGGCGGCAGAGCTGGGTTTGCAGAAAGGGGATCGGGTGGAGATCGTGTTTTTGGAGGAATAGCCGCTGGCTTCGACTCCGCTCAGCCAGCTACATACCAGCTACATAACTTCCAGAGGGTTGAGCGGAGCCGAAGCCTAGGTAGCTGAGCGAAGCCGCCTAGGTAGCTGAGCGAAGCCGCCTAGGTAGCTGAGCGAAGCCGAAGCTACCGCAATACCTGGCTAGCTGCAGAGACGCCGCTACCGGGGGTAAAGCCCTCGTAGCCAAGGATTTGTAGGGTGGTTTCAAGGGAAGCAATGGTGGCGAGGATGTCGCGATCGCACACAAACCCAAGATGCCCAATCCGAAAGATCTTGCCCTTGAGATGATCCTGACCACCTGCCATCGCAATATCAAACTGCTTGCTCATGGTGGAGCGAATCGCCTCAGCGCTGACAATTTCGTCAGGGATCACAGACGTCACCGCCGGGCTGCTAAAGTCGTCGGGAGCCAGCAGCGGTAAACCCAGCGCCTTCATCGCCGCACGACAGGCCTGCTTCTGCCGCTCGTGCCGGGCAAAGATATTTTCCAGACCTTCTGCCTTCATCATCTCTAGGGCCGCCTGCAGACCGAAATACAGGTTTACCGGCGGTGTAAACGGCGTGCTGCTCTTAGCAAATGATTTGCGATACTTACCCAAGTCCATATAGAACTTAGGCAGCGTGGCGTTCTTATAAGCCGCCCAAGCCTTTTCACTAACCGACACAAACCCCATTCCCGGCGGGATCATAAAGCCTTTCTGGGAGCCGGAGGCCACCACATCTAGACCCAGTTCATCCACCTTGAGGTCATAGGAGGCCAAACTCGTCACCGCATCCACAATGATCAGCGCTTCACCGTGGGCTTGGACCTTCTCGTTGATCGCTTCGACCGGGTTGAGTACACCGCTGGATGTTTCGCTGTGGGTAACGATCACAGCCTTGATCGCCTTGTCGCTATCCGCTTCTAGGGCTGCGCCAAAGTCTTCAGGCTTAAGGGGGACACCCCAGTCTTCTTCAATAACTTGTACATCGAGACCAAAGGCTTTGGAAATCTGCGCCCAGCGATCGCCAAACTTACCGTTTCTGCCCACCAGAACTTTATCGCCCGCGCTCAGGAAGTTGATGATCCCCGCTTCAACGACGCCTGTGCCGCTAGCGCACAGCGTCAATACTTCATTCTTGGTTTGAAATAGCCACTGGAGGCCCTCATTGACCTCGGCAATGATTTTACTAAAGTCGCCGCTGCGGTGGCCGATGGGGTGCTTGCCCATCGCCTGGAGAACTTTCTCGGGTACCGGTGTGGGTCCCGGAATCATTAGCATTGCTTTATTGTCCATGGGTTTGGGGGATGACGTAGGTAAAATAGGCATTGCTGATCTCCGCAGGATTGACTCTAATTGGTTCGCACCACAAATCAGCAATTGCAAAAGTGCATTCCCCAGAATCGCATAAGTTTTGGGATCCCCCCCTGCATTTTTGATGTGTTGTAAGGTTTTGATTATGGGCAGTGAGCTTTTTACGGTCCTAAAAGGCTCGTTTGGTATCTTAGACAAAAGCTATTACGCAAGGACATCAGAGATTAATGTTTGCAGAGGCAAGTACTGCTGAAAACAGCCGTGATCTACTATCAAAGATTTCGAGCATCATCGTAGAAGCAGTTGAGCCTGTTCAAATAGTTCTATTTGGCTCTCGTGCAACCGGGCGTGCTCGCCCCGATTCTGATTACGACTTGCTGGTGATTGAAGCTGAGCCCTATGGTCCTGGACATAGTCGTCGGCAACAGGCAACAAAGCTCTGGGTAGCATTGTCAACGTTGGGCATTTCAACTGATATTTTGATGTATAGCCAAGCGGAAATTTCCCAATATAAGGAATGGCGTAATCATGTTGTTGCCCATGCTTTTAGAGAGGGGCAGATATTGTATGAACGACCTGAGCGAAGCTAGAAGTTTACTGAATGCAGCTAATCGTGATTTGCGTGCAATGTCAGGAATGACCGATAGTCAGGTGTTTGCTGATGAAATTTTTGGTTTTCATGGGCAACAGACAGCAGAAAAAGCCCTAAAAGCATGGATTTCCGCGTTGGGTGAAGTGTTTCCATTTACCCATGATGTAGCTGCGTTGCTGCGAATCATAGAAGCTAAAGGCTATGACGTTAGTAGTTTTTGGGAGCTGGCTGCGTTTAATGATTTTGCAGTACGCCTTCGATATGCTGAATTAGAGAATGACGTGGAACCATTGGATCGTGAGCAAAGCATCGCTATGGCTCAGGCCATTTATCAGCATGTGGATAACTTTATCTCGGGGCAAGTGTCGTCATGAAGATTAATCAGCTAATTGCTCACCCACTCACTGCTGAGGCGTTTCGCCCTTTTGGACAGGTGCTAGGTCCCCAACATGATGGTAAAGCCTATGATACTGAGGATGCTCAGCTTAAGTTGGATGGGGGCATTCCACGTTTTTACATCATGCAGCTAGAGCGTAAGGGCACCCGGTTTGAGCGGATTACGCGGCATTTGGCCTGTACGCAGTGTTTGGGCTCGCTAGAAGGCAAAGAATGGCTGATGGCAGTGGCTCCCCCCTGTGATGGTAGCGCGCCGGACCCAGAACAGATTCAGGCGTTTAAGATTCCTGGGGATTGTTTTATTAAGCTAGGGGTGGGCACCTGGCATGCAGGGCCTTTGTTTGAAACAGATGTGATTAATTTCTATAACCTAGAGCTAAGCGATACCAACGTAGTCGATCATGACACCTGCAATCTAGAACAAACCTACGGACTAGCGTTTGATATTGTTGATTAGGTAAGCGCTGCGACTAGGATGCGCATGAGATCGTCTAGGTCTTCAGGAACACGATAGCTGTCTAGACCTTGTTCAAAATGTTTGGTATCACGATGGAGCCAAGCAAATTGCCAGACTGTTCCTGTTGTTATTGCACCTAATAACATGGGTTGCTCAGGGGTTTTCTCCCACTGATCCAGAGCAACCATTTCGGCGATGAGCTGAGTAAAACCGTAGTCTAAGTCCTGGCGTTTTGCTTCGATGACTAGCAGCTCTGTTTGAGTTTTTAATAGGTAGTCTAAATATCCCTGCAGTTGAGTGTTGACTTTGATGGGGTATTCAATCCGTAATTGGGCTTTAGTGTAGTGGACCAGTTCTGAGACTACTCGCGAGATGAGGACTTCGCGTCTAGATGTTTCGCTGGCTAGATCTACATAAGGGAGTATTTCTTCGATGCGGGCACGAAGTTCTTGAATGCGGTCTAGCTCTCCTTGAAAGCGGGGTAAGCTTAACCGTTGACGAGTCAGGGTATAGCCAAGCTCAACGGCAAACTCATCAGCTGGAATCTTTAGGTCAAAGATTCTGCTAAAGGTATAGGACTGATCGGACTTAAGCACTTGAGCCATGGGTTACTCCTAGATACAGTGAGGGCTGTCATTGGTGATTACTATTTTGGAGCATTTAGAATGGAGTCGTCCGTAAATATGGTTCAAGATTATGGAAATTAGGCTAAAGCCGGAGGAAGCTGAGGGTGACAGATGAGGCTATTTCAATTAGATATAGGATTTGCTAGCTCACTCAAGAAAGTATTAAACCAACAAGCACAATGAAATTATGAGTGAGGAAGTACTAAAAACTAAGGATTTTCTTCCATCAAAGCTGAATCATTTGCTCAGCGAGTTCAAGCAAAATTTGCAGGATTATTACCAAAATCGCTTACATCGCTTGGTATTGTTTGGGTCCTATGCTCGGCAGCAGGCCACTACGGATTCTGATATAGATGTGTTGATTGTGCTGAATGGGCCAGTCGATGCGAGCACAGAGATTAATCAAACAGGAGCATTGGTAGCACGTCTATGTTTAGAAAATGATGTATTGATTTCGCGCCTGTTTTTGTCAGCAGCTCGGTATGAAGAGGAAAATTCACCGCTGTTACGAAATATCCGACAAGAAGGGGTTTTACTGTGATGTCGGCACCTGAAAGCCAACCAGTTCACCCAGAAGTATTACCGCCAGAATCTGATCAAACACATGTTCCTACAGCACAGGATTTGCCGTCTCACTATCGCAATTTGGATTGGCAAGACGGTGCTGAATTTATAGCTGAAGGTGCTTCTGGAGTACCATTTGCCGGACCAGCGATCAAGCGCTTTATAGAGATTTCTACTGGAGTTGGCCAATATAGACAGGAAAATCGACTTGAGGACTTGAACTGGAAATGGTTGTTAGATCAAATTCCTATACTACAAGAGAAAATTAATATTCTTCTCAGCCATTTGCCGAAAGAGGATAAACCAGCTCCGGCTGATTTCGCAGCAATCGTAAAAGCTGTTCTACAAGCCTCTGAAAAAACTGCTGATTCTAGAAAACGCCGTTTACTCAAAAATGCTCTTACCAGCGCATTCAATTTAGAGCAATATAGCAATGGTTTGACGCTACGCTTAATATCTATTCTTGAGGGATTAGAGTATGGGGATATAGAACTTCTGAATAGAATTTCGCAAGCAGAACAGAGAGTACTCAGCTCTAGTTTAGACGAAGATGAGATTGGAGTTATAGAAACGTTTAGAAATCAGCCTATTTCTAAGCTTGATAAGCAGCAAATATTTAAATCTCAGATTGTTCTTGGAAATGACTTCGAGCTAAGCTCTACATCAATAGTGTTCCATCATTTGGACGTCCTTGAAAAATATGGTTTGATTGCTATAGACGACTACAGTGCTATGTCACAAATTACAGGTACCCTCAGAAAAGTACTTGCTTGGCAGAAGTTGATCAATAAACAAGCTGATCAGTTAAGAGGGAGCAGCTATGTACAGATGCCTCAAATAACATCATTAGGGCAGCAAATGCTTGAGTTGATTTTGAAGAATTCAAGTGTAGATCCAGACAATGTGGGCTGAGCGAAAAAACTACCTTAAATATCTTTTAAGTAGAGAGCCTTAAAATCTTCAGCTGCTTCAGGCTGAATTTGTTTCAACGCCTGAATTAGACTAATCACTGTTTCAGAACTAGGGTCACGCACTTCATTAGCCCAGCGATAGACATTAGATGCACCAATACCCATCACAGCTGCCAACTTACCTTGGCTAATACCGTGAGTCTCCATCACTGTTTTAAGTGCCTTTCCCGCTCTGCCCATGTCTTTTATCGTTACAAAGGCATAGCATTTCGTATACAGTCCAATTGGACTGTGATATTCTAATTAAGTCCAATTGGACTGTGCCTGTTTTCTAAATAGACACGGTCTCTATCCCTCAGATCCTTTTATGAGAACTCAAGCCTTTGTGACACTTCCTGTTCCTACAGTTACCCCCGAATCCTCCTTGCAGCTCTACTCAGTCCCGAAACCCGATCGTGAACCCGTCAAAATCCTCGTCATCGGCTCCCAGGCAGCCGTCAACACCATCACCATTTCGCCGAACCCTTCGAATGGACCCAGTTTTTACCCACCGATCGCCCCATCCAACCTCAACCCGACGAATCCATGCGGGCATTGGTGAAGTACCTGCCGCGTCAGTAGACTATAGAAAGCTTTTCGCTACCCCCCTTATGGCTCGCTGGTTTAACACAACAGGCCCCTGTGTCCAAACAAAGCACTACACGCTGCCCACCCCCCGCTGGTCAGTACCTGGGGTACAACGCCTGGTCGATCAAGAAAACTACTTTGTCCTCCACGCCCCCCGTCAAATCGGCAAAACTACTGCCATGCTGGCCCTGGCCAAAACCCTGACTGACTCAGGGCAGTATGCAGCACTACTCGTATCAGCAGAGTTGGGGGCTCCCTTTTCAGACGATCCGGGGGCTATGGAGCTGGCCTTACTAAATAGCTGGCGTGGCGATGCCAAAATACAGTTGCCTGCAGATTGTCTGCCGCCACCCTGGCCAGAAACATCTCCGGGTCAGCGAATTGAAGCGGGCTTGAGTGCTTGGAGTCAGGCTATTCCAAGACCGTTGGTGCTTTTTATTGATGAAATAGACACGTTGCAAAATGGAGCGCTGATATCAGTATTGCGACAGTTGCGCAATGGATTTCGCAGTCGTCCCCGTGGGTTTCCCCAGTCTGTAGCGCTAATCGGCCTGCGGGATGTGCGGGACTATAAGGTTGCCTCAGGCGGCAGTAACCGGCTGACGACATCGAGCCCGTTTAACATCAAGGCAGAGTCGATCACGATGCGAAATTTTACAGCCGCTGAAGTAGCAGAACTATATCAGCAGCATACGGATGATACGGGCCAGATATTCTCGCAAGCGGCAACAGAGTTGGTCTTTGAGTTGACTGATGGCCAGCCCTGGTTAATCAATGCCCTGGCTCGTCAGCTGGTGGAAGTCTTGGCTCCGGACCCAGCAACTACCATCACGCCAGAACTTGTGCAGCAGGCTAAAGAGATTCTCATCAAACGTCAGGATACCCATCTGGATAGCTTGGCTGAGCGCTTACAAGAACAACGAGTTAAGACCATCATAGAACCGATGTTGGCTGGCTTGCCGCTACCAGTTACCTCCAATGACGATCGGCAGTATTTAGTAGATCTTGGCTTGCTCAAACGCTCACAAGCGGGAGGATTGGTGATTACCAATCCGATTTATCGAGAAGTATTGGCTCGAAATTGATTTGTCTGTCCTAGGTGTTCTGGAGTCGTTGTTGAACGGTTGCCTGGAGGAGCAAAATCTCGGCATCAATGCGATTGCGTCTGGCTGCCCACACACTATTAATGGAGGCGATACCGGCTTCCTGGGCGACACCTTCCTCCGCATCGATTTGTTTGGCAATGGCGAGCTGACGTTTGCGAAGCTCAATTTCCTGGGGGGTGACTGACACTCTGGGTAGGGGGACGGCGCTGCCTGTCTGCAGACTTTGCCTGGCCTGTAGTACCTTAATCTCGCAATCGAGGCGAAATCTTTCGATGGATAGGACATCCCGTTGCAAGGTGAGGGATGCTTCCCGGTCTAATTTGGCTTGCTCTTCAATAAATTTGGCAAAGTCGGCCTGGTACTGTCGCAGTTCGATTTCATTTTCTGTGACGATGGCCGGAATGATGGGCACTGAACAAGACGAGGGTACTGAATAAACGCCGGGTAGGGCGCGGGCTGCCATCAGCTGAGTATCGGAGGATGGTGATTGCACTTGAGAAGTAGTACGGCGTGCCGCCAGCGTGGCGCTGTGCATCCCTGCCAGGGTAACGATTAAAACCGCGATGAGCAGCGATCGCAAAATTTTTGGAGCAACTGGCCACATGTGCTTTAGATGTTTCATTTCAGGAGTCAGCAATACTTTCTAATAGTTTCAGTCGCCACTACTGATTTTCCCTAGAAAATTTAATGCCCGGCATTGGCCATAATCAGTGACCAGCAGCGGCTAGCTAAGACAGCATCTGTCATAGTACTCAGGTTTCGCGGATTTTACGTCAATTGATGACAGACCCTAGTGTATATACGTAAAAATCTGTATTCTTTGGGTAGATAAAAACCCCTGTGCCACTATGACAACTGGATCTTCAGTGTATCGGCTGCAACGTGTTGGGATATCGCACAAGTATCTGGTTTGGTTAGTAGCGATTTGGCTGATGCTGACCGGTGCTGCGATCGCACAAACCGTCCCTAGCGATTTGCCCTCTCCGGTGGACCCGGCTGTGCCATCGTTAGAGCCGCTAGAACCGGAACCATTGCCTGAAGAGGTGCCTCTGGAAGTTGCTCCCACTGAAGACACCGTAGACAGACTCAGGGATTTGAGTGTTTGCCCACCCCTGGCGATCACTGACGAACCCACCTATTTAGTGACTGCCATTGAGGTGGTGGGTAGTACGGTACTGGGCGATGAAATTGCGGCCCAGGTGGCCTGCTATCAAGGTCAGGAGCTGACACTGAGCGATCTGTTGACGTTGCGATCGCGCATTACCCAGGTCTATGTTACAGCGGGCTACATCACCTCGGGGGCCTTTTTGCCCAATAACCAGGATCTGACCGATGGTACTGTCCAAATTCAGATGGTGGAAGGCCAGATTGAGGCTATTCAGGTTAATGGGTTGAGGCGTTTGAATAGGGGGTATGTTCGCGATCGCATGGCCCGTGTCACCCAAACTCCGCTCAACCAGGAAAATCTAGAAGCAGGACTCCAGCTCCTTCAGCTGGATCCCCTATTAGACCAGGTCAATGCTGAACTCACCTCGGGTAGTTCGCCCGGTCTGAGTCTACTGATTTTAGACGTGCAAGAGGCAGACCCCTTTACCATTTCCTTTACCGCCGATAACTATCGCGCCCCCAGCATTGGCTCAGAACAGGGCACAATCTCAGCAGACTACACAAATATTCTGGGTCTCGGCGACCGGCTCTCCGGATCATTTAGCCTGAGTGAAGGGTTAAATCTCTACGATATCGGCTATGAAGTCCCCATCAATGCCCGCAATGGCACCGTTAGGGCTCGGTTTAATAATAGCGATAGCCGCATTGTTGAAGACCCCTTTGACGACATCGACATTCGCAGCGATGCCACAACCGTATCGGTAGGCGTACGTCAGCCCCTGTGGCAAAGTCCAGCAGAAGAGTTTGCCCTCGGGTTAGATTTTGACTGGCGGCGCAGTCGCAGCTTTATTTTAGATGACATTCCATTTTCATTCTCCGTGGGTCCAGAAAATGGCGAGTCCCAGGTAAGCGTACTACGGTTTTACCAGGACTGGGTAAAGCGCGATTCTAAGCGTGTTTTAGCAGCGCGATCGCAGTTTAGTTTAGGGTTGGATTTATTTGACGCCACGGTCAACGATAGCGGTACCGACGGACGTTTTTTTGCATGGCAGGGGCAGTTTCAGTGGGTAGAACAGCTATCGCCCCGGTTACTGCTATTGAGCCGGGTTAATGGTCAGCTTACCCCCGATTCATTGTTACCCATTGAGCGGTTTAGCGTAGGCGGCATTGGTACCGTGCGCGGCTATGCCCAGAACCAGCTGGTGGCAGACAATGCACTGACCGGCTCGGTGGAGCTACGAGTCCCGATTTCAGGCGATCCAAATTATTTGCAGCTGACACCATTTATTGAAGCAGGCGCCGGGTGGAATAATCGCATTGCCGACCCGGACCCATCATTTTTGTTGGCAACAGGCTTAGGACTAAGGTGGCAGATATCTCCCGAGTGGTTTATGCGGGTAGATTATGGCATTCCGTTGGTGGACGATGACAACTCAAACGATTCACTCCAAGAGAGTGGAATTTATCTTCTCCTAAATTTCAGTCCTGAATATTTTTAGGCCGTAGTATGACTAGGCGTTAACCCACACCGAGTTCAAAATGCTGATGTTTTAAGCCCATTGGTGATTAGACGTAACCCACTAGTGGCGAACGAATGCTTATGCACATCCAATTCCTGAAGAAGTTTAATAACGTTTTTTGATTTTGAATAAGCTCTAGGCCTTCAAATTTATATACTCGGTAGGGAAGTTACCGTAGTGATAGCGGCATCAGTCAGGATAAGGTGCAATCTTAACTCTTCTAAGAAGTCGTAGGTTTCAATAAGAAACTCATGATGTCGCCACAATTGTTTACAGCGCCTCCCTAGATTTTAGCTCTTTAGTATAGAGGATTTAGGTGATGAAAGACGTTAGGCTTAATATTTTCAGTGCTCTAACCTTGCTGAGTATTCTTAGCTCAAGCACAGTGGCCTATGGTGCCGTGCTGTTTCGAGATGACTTTGAGGGAACTGGCAATGTTAGTGCAGATCTCTGGGATTTACCCCAATTTCCAGTACCAGCTCCTGGCCCAGGAGAGTCAAACCCGACATTTTTAGGCCGAACCCAGCTCAAACTGAATGAGCGACCGGCAATCGTTAATGGAGTTGCCCAGCTTGAGTTAAATACCTTTAATCCACGGAATAGTAATTTAGGACCTGGCGAAATACCGTCTTTCTTTGGCTCTGAAATCATCTCTACTACAACATTTAGCCGAAAGAATGGACTTGCCGTAGAAGCACGGACTCGGTTAAATGCTCCTGATTCTTTGGGCACCTCTACTCAAAGAGGGTTGGTTGCAGCCATGTTTCTCTTTGATAGTACAAAGATAAATTCCAATCAATTTCTATTCAATGAGATTGATTTTGAATTTTTAACCAATGATGTCAATAACGCTGAAGCAGGAAGCCCTCCAAGAGTTTTAACTAATGTTTTTGCAAATGATCCGCCAGGAAGAGGTGATCCCGCATTTATTAATATTGACAATTTGGACTTAACAGAATTCAACACGTTTCGCATAGAGTGGTTGCCAGACAAGGTTCGCTGGTTTGTTAACGGCAATTTAATTCGCACTGAATCTGCCTCTACAGGAGATTTAGATGTCAATATTCCAGAGACTCCCTTGAATCTTCATTTGAACCTTTGGGCTCCAGCAGCCGATTTTGCTGATGCTTTTGATAATTCACTACAACCTGCATTCAGTCTGGCGACAGATCAATCTTTCTTTTATGAGATAGATTTTGTTCAAGTAGAGCAGCTAGAAGCTGCCTCAGTCCCAGAATCAAGCACTTCTTTTGGAGTTATCCTTTTGGCTGGATTAATCGGGTTGCGGAAGGTCTGCAGGCAAACAGAATAAATGTTCTCAGACTGAAAGCTATTAAGAAGCTTTAGCATACTACCAATAATTCACTTTTTTGTATTATAAAGCAAAAAGACAACATCTTTATTTTGTGTTGTCTACCGCTTTAGCATGGCAACCAGCTGACCAATCAGGGGCACTACTTTAATGAAAACTTTCAAGAAAGGTATTTGCATATCTTTAATTACGCTAGGGTTATTTAATAATTATCGAGTTTTACCGAGTATTGCTCAAATAACGCCAACATCTGATGGTATCGGGACTACTGTGACAGCTACTGAGACTGACTTTAATATTGATGGTGGTACTCAGAGTGGCGACAATCTTTTTCATAGCTTTGAAAATTTTAGTTTGCAGGTTGGCGAGAGTGCTAATTTCATTACTAACCCATCTATCCAAAATATTCTAGGTCGGGTTGTCTCTGGTAATGCATCTATCATTAATGGGTTGGTTCAAATTACTGGTGGCAGCTCAGCAAACCTGTATCTAATTAATCCTGCCGGTATTCTCTTCGGAGCAAATGCACAGTTAAATCTTCAAGGCTCATTTACAGCTACGACAGCTAATGGCGTTGACTTTGGTAATAGCCAATTTAGCGTTTCAGGAACCAATGATTTTCCTGGGCTGATCGGTAAACCTTCAGGATTCATTTTCACAGATAGTAATCCTGGTAGCGTTGTTAACACGGGGCTACTATCTGTAGAAGAAGGAAATTCTCTAACGCTACTGGGGGGAAGTGTCATCAATACAGGTGAGCTTTCTGCACCAGGCGGCCAGATTACCTTGACTGCGGTTCCTGGAAGCAGTCGGCTACGTATGAGTCAAGCCGATATGCTTCTAAGTCTGGAGTTAGAGCCTATTTCTCAACCCATTGAAGCTGTTGATAGCTTGAGTCCCCTTTCCTTAGCTGAACTTCTCACAGGAGGGAAATTAGCCAATGCTTCGGAGATTACACTTAATGCAGAGGGCTTACTCCAACTCACTGACAATACTAATGGACTTGAGGTGACAGCTGGAACAGCGATTGCTGCTGGAGCCCTTGAGGTGACTGACACCCTCGGTGGCAGCATTAATATACTGGGAGATCGTGTAGCTCTAATCAAGGCCAATATCAATGCTTCTGGGGATGACGGGGGCGGTATCGTTAGAATTGGTGGGGGATATCAAGGCCAAGAAAGTATTATTAATGCAGCTCGAACATATGTAGACGATAGCTCTGTTATCATCGCAGATGCTTTGCAAGCTGGAGATGGTGGTAGTGTCATTATATGGGCCGATGAACTGACTGGATTCTATGGCCATACCAGCGCTCGTGGGGGTGTTAATGGCGGCGATGGCGGATTTATTGAAATTTCTGGCAAAGAGAGCTTACTCTTTGATGGCTCTGTTGCATTAGAGGCTCTTGAGGGGATTGACGGTACGCTGCTGTTAGATCCTATCAATATTGACATTGTAGCTGGTGGAGGTGTTGATGATGGTCAGCTGAATGACAATCAGATTTTATTTGGTGATGCCCCTTTAGATAATTTTCAGATTGGAGCAGCATTTCTACAGAGCTTAGATGGAACTTTGTTGTTACAGGCAACTAATGATATTACTGTCACTCAGAGAGTAGCTCTAAATTTTGTTACGGGTGGACCTATTACTTTTTCTGCTGAAAATAATTTTTTGATGGAGCCAGCTAGCGCCATCGTTACAAATGGTCGAGATCTAAATATTACCGCTGCTAATATCAGTGCTGCTCAGGGGACTATCAATACTTCAGTTAATGGGTTGCTTAATGCCGGTAACATCATGCTGACAGCCAATGCTGGCGATATTAGCACATCTGATCTAAATGCACTTGCTACTAATTTGGGTAGTGGTGGGCAAATCTCTCTAAGTGCAAGCGGAAATATTAACACAGGCGATATTAATACTTTTGCAGAGGCCGCTAGTGGCAATGCTGGTCAAGGAGGAAATATTAATATCTTTTCAGAGAATGGCAATATTACAACTAACATCCTCCGTTCCTTTTCAAACTCTGCTCCTCCAGGCAGTGGTAATAGTGGGTTTTCAGACAATGGTGGTTCTATTACCCTTAATACAGAAAACGGAAATATTGTAACAGGAGATATTTTTTCATTTACAGTTGGCCGCTTAGGTAATGCTGGCAGTACTGGTGGAAATGTTCAAATCACAGCTGAAAATGGCGCTATCGCTACTGGTCTTTTAGAAACATTTGCTTTCTCAGATCTAGGTGTGCCAGGTCAAGGTGGAGCCATCGCTTTGAGCGCTGATGGGACAGTTAATATTGGTGAAATCAACCCCAACCTAATTCCTATAGATAGCAATGTGGCAACAGTTTCCATTGCCAGTAATTTTGATAGTATTACAACAGAAGATATTAATAATTCAGGCCAGCAGGGGGGTGATGTCAATCTCAATGCCGCTGGGCGAATTACAACAGGTATATTAGACACTCAGGGAGTGAATACCCTCGGGGGTAATATTGTTCTTGCAACAGATTCGCTGCTCAGTGTAATTGGCACATTTCTTGATCAAAATGGATTAACCGTTAGTATTTCAAGTGCAGATAATCAGAGCGGAGGTAGTATCTCTATTAGCCATGGTGGTGGCTCTATGGATATTCCTTTCGTAGTTGGAGATGCTAGTGT
>NZ_JADEXP010000627.1 GCF_015207065.1 Leptolyngbya cf. ectocarpi LEGE 11479
GTCCGTTCGAGCAACTCAATGGCTTCCGATATCATGACGATTGGATGCGTAACTTGTTAATTGCCTCGTCTCTCAACGGGAGGAGACCGTTACCTCAATCTCCTCACACAAACTGAGGTGGAATCAGGTCCAATCCACGATACAAATGATCAATATCACCATAACGACAGGGCTAGTCCAACCCCCCATGATTGGCGACTATCGGCACACGCTGCCAGACCAGAACAAAGACCAAGCGCTGCTAGTTTTTGAGACCTATCAACAGGCGCTAAAACAATTAGCCCGCGATATTGACGAACGCAACCTCACTAGAGAACAACCCTTTCAAACCTTCAACCCGACTATTTTAGATTCGAGCGTAAGCGTATGAGCATGACTAACAATGCTGCCGATGCCGGTGGCGAAGCAACAACTGATGCCAAGAATCCATGTCCCTTTCTTCGAGCATTGCAAGCACTCGGCTATATTGATCCAACACGGGAGTCTCTTGCAGCAGATTATCAGCTGACATCACTCATCCTCATAAAAACGATAAAACAGATAGTCATTCTTAAAATCTTGTTCATCCACAACGTGATGAATAATATCTCGCTCTAACATGCGCTGTCCAACGCGAATAGCGTCATCTAGAGTCAGATCAAAGTTGACCATAAACCATTGGACAGCCTCAGAACCAACCAAACACTTTGGATAAATCTTAAGATTATATCGACGGTCTTTAATGCCTACACCGCCTGCACTTCGCATCTGAACAACAAGTTGTGCCAGGTCTTTTGGCTCAGTGTATCTAGCTAACGTCAGCTTACCGTAAGCATAGCTAACGTCACCCGCTAAAATCCACTGAGTCAACATTTGATAATTATACTGTGGAAAACGCTCATTCCATGCTGCAACTAGCGCCCTAGCGTCACCATAGGGAATTTTGAGATTTAAATAGGCAACTGCAATAGCTTCAACTTTCACCATAGGAAAAAATCTCTTTAAAGTAGAAAAATCTATAGGAAGTTACTGTGATACCAATCTCGCACGGTGGCGGTTGTTTACCCCCTGTTCTGCAATTTTGTGTTGCGATCGCAACACAAAATCAGCATCATCTTGATTACAAAGATGCCAAGCTTATCTGAATGCTGTCTAACCAAAAACTGAAGATTGCTTAAATCGTTTCTGAAAATACCTGAGAAAGCTAAAAAATGACGACCGCAGATCTTTAACCATCCTAACGTTCTCAGCAGTTGATACCGACAAACCGCTACCCTAAGCGATGCAGTCTGCTATCGCTTCCATGCAAATTCAAACCCCCGACTGGGTCAAGCACGCCGTTTTCTATCAAATTTTTCCGGACCGCTTTGCCCGTACTCAGCGGCGACCGCTGCCACCAGCCATGCAGGTACCGCTAGAGCCCTGGGCGTCCGCTCCTACGGGTAATGG
>NZ_JADEXP010000091.1 GCF_015207065.1 Leptolyngbya cf. ectocarpi LEGE 11479
GCGTATACCACAGTTCAAATCTTTGACCTAACCGGCCAGCTGCTGAGAACGCTAGAGCTGCCAGGAATTGGCTCAGCTGCTGGGTTTGACGGCAAAAAAGAAGATACAGAAACGTTATATCGATTTTCGAGCTTTACCATCCCTAGCCGCATCTATCGATATAACCTGGCTACAGGAGAGCAAACCCTATTTCGCGAGGCTCAAGTCGCCTTTGACCCCAGCCAGTATGAAACCCGGCAGGTGTTTTATACCAGTCAGGATGGCACCCGTGTGCCTATGTTTATTACCCATAAAAAGGGTATGACACCCAACGGTCAAACACCGACGCTGCTTTATGGGTACGGTGGATTCAACATTTCTCTGAGTCCGTCATTCTCGGTCAGTAACCTGGTGTGGTTAGAGCTAGGAGGCATTTATGCCGTGGCTAACCTGCGCGGTGGTGGCGAGTATGGCGAAACCTGGCACCAGGCAGGGACTAAGCTCAACAAGCAAAATGTTTTTGATGACTTTATTAGCGCGGCAGAATGGCTGATTGAAAACAACTTCACCGCACCGGAAAATTTGGCCATTATGGGGGGCAGCAACGGCGGCCTGCTGGTAGGAGCCTGCATGATTCAGCGTCCCGATCTGTTTGCAGCCGCGCTGCCAGCGGTGGGTGTCATGGATATGCTGCGGTTTAATCAGTTCACCATTGGCTGGGCCTGGGAAAGTGACTATGGTTCCCCCCAGGATCCTGACGAATTTGAGGCCCTACATGCCTACTCTCCGTTGCACAATCTGACACCGGCTAATTATCCAGCCACCCTAATCACAACAGCCGACCATGACGACCGGGTGGTCCCTGCCCACAGTTTTAAGTTTGCAGCCGCACTACAGGCCGTCCACCAGGGTGACAATCCAGTCCTAATCCGGATTGAGACCAAGGCTGGCCATGGCGCTGGCAAGCCCACAGCCAAGATTATTGAGGAAGTGGCAGACAAATGGGCATTTTTAGTAAAGACGCTTGATCGTGAGGGAAAACATCTGACGGTATAAACATCTGACGTTTGTTAGGTGTATTAATGGCCGAGCTGCACCCAGCCTATATCTTGGATGCAGCTCATTACCCCTCGACGTTATTGCTAAAGGACCGAGTCGAAGTCCAATTTCTAACCTTAGGATGCCGTTACAGTCTCAGCCGGATCGATTTCATCTAACAAACTCTCTGTCGCTTTAGATGTTTCAGTGGGAGCAACTTGCAGTGTTTCAGGCATCTCAAATCGACAGCTACCACAGCGCCAATAGGAACCAGATTTACTCACATGGCGTAATAGTTGAACGCCACAGCAGGGGCACAATTCCATCAGCATAAAAACCTCATTATTCACAGCAGTTTATGATTATCAGTTTTTGGTAATAGCTTAGACTACAGCCAAAAACTGGGCTATTGCTACTGACATCAGGGGTATTCCTCCAACAGCCAGACTAAGTAGATAATCGTAAAAATTTACAGATTTTGAAGGCCCCCTTCCGTCTACTTAGATACTCTAACAGACCTTTATTTCAAACTGTCATTCCATGTAATATCTAGTAAATAACACTTTCTATAGGATCTTTTTAGATGTTTTTTGAATACCTTATGCGTAGAGAGTACCCCAATTAATTCAAAAACCGGGGCTCAAGTGTTGGATCAGTCATAGTTGCATAGATCTGTCGTCGAAATATTACTGATAGAAGATTTTACGATATGTCTAGAAGAATGCTCAAGCAGCGTCTGTATCTGTAGAACTACCCGCTAATTAGCGCTGTTTACAGGGTTTCAACTGCCAAAAAGTCTACATGCCCTAAAATTCACCCACATAAGCGACACGGAGATTTTTTTATCGGGCTCTTAAAACTGAGCAATACAGCGGATTACGTATTCATTGTCACCAAATTATTCTATTAGAAAGAAAAGGGGTGCTGAAGAACATAATTTAGTTGAGTAACATGATGCTGAAACAGATACTAGCCATAGGGATAGCAATTAGCTCTACATTTGCGATCGCAACAGCAGCCCAAGCTCAAGCCCAGATTAACATCGGATATGGACAAACATTAGAAAACGCTGAACGTGGTGAAGGATTGGAGTCTCATGATTTCAAAATTCAGCGCAGCGGTCGCAATGACACCGTAGGCAATGGCATTGATGAGAGTGTCAGCTGGACATTTGATTTTACAAAAGATCAAGAGTTGTTAAATGCATTTTTAGCAGACGACAGCATTCTCACATCGGCGGAACTTATCTTTTTAGATATCAAAGTGACCGATGTTCGCGTTACCACCGACTGGGTAGGTATTCCAGGCTATGGCGGCATGCGCTTTGGTCTCGGCTCGGAGGTTACCCCCACCGATGCGGCCCTGATTAAAGTCCCGGAAGTCCCCGGTATTCCCGCTGTAGGAGAAGCCGGTCGATTTTCCATCAGTTTGCTAGACCATGGCTTTAGTGCGGAGTCTATTATGGCAACATTTTTAGATGACACTGACCACACAAATCCCTGGTACGACTCCAATTCTTGGATCGGGCAAATGTCAGACCACACGATCACCAATGACAAATATGCCATTCCATTTATCTATATGGATGATGCCATCATTCGTGAAGCCAAGCTTGTCTTGACAAAGGAAAACTCATCGCTGTCGGCAACGGCAAAAGCTGTACCTGAGCCTACAGTTCTAGCAGGATTAGCTGCTATTGGCCTGCTAGGGCGGCGGCGGCGGACATTGGCTTAATCTATGCTGTCGCCAGCCATGGATGCTACTATTATCTGCTGTTGGAAATTTTGCAGAAACAGCATGGACAATATGGCAGCTGGACACCGAGTAGATCTATTACAGGGGGAGCCCCTGGTGCTATTGGAACGGGCAGTCTATGTGCCGGCACATAAAGCCTTGCTACTGTCAGATGTGCATCTAGGTAAGGCCGAAACGTTCCAAATGGCTGGCATTCCTATCGCTCAGCAGGTAAATGAGGAAACTCTGGAGCGGTTGCGATCGCAGTGCGATCAGGTGCAGCCCCAGCAAATCTTTATCCTTGGCGATTTATTCCACTCCCGCCAGGGACTCGTAGAAGACGTCATCACCGCCTGGTCCACCTTCCTCAGCGATACTTCTGCTCAGGTCACCCTGATTATCGGCAACCATGACCGAGCAGCCCTAGACCCAGTATTTGATATGGACTACAGCAGCGATCCCATTTCTTTGGGCAAGCTACTGCTAAGTCACGAGCCCGCAAGTTCAGACTTACTCCCCAAAAACCACCTCAATATCTGTGGCCATGTGCATCCAGTGGTTCACCTACAGGGTGCCATCGATAGCTTGCGTTTTCCCTGTTTCTACCATGAGCATGAACCCCAGCGGCTAACGCTACCTTCATTTGGTTCCTTTACCGGTGGCCATGAGGTTTCTATCGGCACAGGCCGTACGGCTTACATCACGCTAGAGGGTGGCCTGATGGTTTTAGACTCACCCCCTAAAGAAGATTAGACATATTGTTAACTTAGGCCGTGTTCCATAAGTAAAATCCCAATAGCAAAATCCCAATGTCGAAGAGTCGCTCACGATGTCGAGTCCTCTTCCTCCTGCTCGTAGGTGGCCAACTCTGACAGCGTCACAATACGATAGCCCCGTGCTTGAACGTTAGGCAACAGCTGCTCTAGCAGCTGAGCGGTTCTCTTACCTCGGTTTTTGGGACCATCGTGCAGGACTAAGATGTCGCCCGGATCGAGATTATTAAGCACAAACCATTGTGAAAACCGGACTGAAGGCATATGCGTATCGTAGGGAAACAGGGAGCCCAGCACCAGCTGGTAACCTTGGCCTTCAACCAGACTGAGCATACGGTCGTTATACCAACCCATCCCAGGACGGAACCAGCCCACATCGCCATAAACAGAGAGTGCCTGGTCTGCCATCATAAATTTTGTTTGGAATTCCTCTGACGTTAATCCAATGCTGGCCTCATCCTTAGTCATGTGATTGCCCAGTTCATGGCCATTGTCAATCAGACGCTGTAGCACGGTTTCATGACCTGACAATTCATCACTCAGCATAAAAAATGTCGCTGTTACCCCATGGCGCTCTAACACATTCAAAATTGCCTCGGTGGTTTCTCCATGGGGACCATCATCGATGGTTAATGCGATCACAGATTCGCGAGTGTCAACAAAAAACAGGGCTCCTGGCTGAAGCTGAGACACCCAATGAAACATCCATTGAGGCTGACGTAAGCTAACGTAAGCCAGCAGTAATAGACTGATACTGCTCAGTCCCAGACTAATTTTCTGCCAATGTTTCATCACACAGATTTACAAAGAACTCACTAGAACCTTGGTCACTGAATACATAGGTTGGTCCTCTCATTGGTATAAGGAAGATTTTAAGCGCCCCCTGAGCGGCTGGGAATTTTCCCCTTACGGCTACATTTCATGATAGACAGATTAACGTTGCTCGTAATGATGTACAGGGCCAATTATGGAAGACTCATTCAAGCAGTTCAGCGGTATATTTATCCAGCTGCAGGAAGTAGGGGTAACGCTAGGGCTAAAGATCGTCGTTGCGATCGCAATTTTCTTAGTGGGCCGTTGGGTTGCTAAGTTTCTACGTCGCTTCGTTAAACGAACGCTTGGTAAAACTCGGATTGAGCCCACTCTAGTTGCCTTCGCCAGCAACACGAGCTACTACCTCATTATGGCGTTCATCCTACTGGCAATTTTAGGACAGCTCGGTATCGAGACCACGTCGCTAATTGCCCTAATTGGTGCCACCGGTCTTGCCATCGGTCTGTCGCTACAGGGTTCACTCGCTAATTTTGCTGCCGGTATTTTGCTGATTGTTTTTCGCCCGTTTCGCGTTGGCGACTGGATTGAAGCCAGCGGCGTTTCTGGCTATGTCGAAGATCTGGAGCTGCTCACTACCATTTTACGCACCCTCGATAACCGAACGGTGGTGATCCCCAATAGCAAACTCACCGATGACAACATTATTAACTATTCTACGCTCGGTGTCCTACGGCTTGATTTAGTCGTCGGCGTTGCCTATGAGTCAGATTTGAAACAAGTCAAAACTGTTATTCGTCAAGTTCTCTCAGAGGATGAGCGCATTCTATCAAAACCTGAGCCCGCCGTTGGTGTGTTGGAGCTAGCCGATAGCAGCGTCAACTTTGCTGTGCGCCCCTGGGTGAAAACAACAGACTATATGCCCCTTTCTCTAAGCCTATACGAGGCGTTCAAAACTCGCTTTGATGAAGTCGGCATTGTGATTCCCTTTCCACAGCGAGATCTGCATATGTATGAGATATCAAAGGAACTGTCGGAATAAAAACTCAGGAATGTATTTTCACATTGTGCTAATGGCTCAGCAGCTGGTTCCACCCACACCGGATACATCTGATGCGGGTGAGGCCAGGTGCAGGTCGGAGTCAGCCGAGACGGTCTGACACGTTGGCCATTAGCGGTTTCTTTGTCCCGCCCAGCATCTTGCCTGAGGATACCTTGGGCAAGAAAAAGAGAGCCAACAAGATACGCTTAAGCCTGATTGCCCAGTGCAGTGTGGGGGTTACTCGCTGTAGTGGTGGATTTTGCCATGTGCCATTAATCGCCTTTTGTTGTGGCAAGTAAAGCCGCAAGGATATGAAGAAGGCCCTATCCGGTGCGGGTAGCCAGTTCTTCTTCTTTTTTTCTTCAGTTGGTTGAGCATGCTGGATATAAAGCGTCAGTCCCCCATCTTCGTCGAGAACAAGTTCGTTGTTGTCTAACATCGTTGAATTAATCAGATAGCGTTCAAGTTTATTCTCGACAAGAAGCTGCTCGGGGAGGTTATACATGGTTGCCGACCAGAAAGCATCAGCGGGTGGCAATTCACCTGGCTCGAAGCGCAGCGTATAACCGACATCGCCCGATGCATTTAATTCGTTGCCGTCTGCATCGATATAGTAAGAAGGATACATGGCCTCCTCAATGGAATTGCCCCAGATGCCCAAAATCGCACCAGCCATGCGGTACAGGTAAATGTTACCGGTTGCCGTTAAATGCTCACGTGTGCCGAATAGGTCGGCGGCGGTGACTTCTGAAGTGGCAAGTTTGTTCTGCTTCAGCTCCAGATAAGTATCCCAACCGTCTTTTATGCCTTGCTCAATGGCCTGTTTCAATTCCTCAGAGAGTTTTGTCGGGTTAAAGGTTAGACCAGGTCCGATGTTTAGCTTGGCGAAGCGAGCCATCAATTCTGTTTCCGATGCGTGTGTTGAACAAAATGTCGTGAGCAGAAAGTTCAACAGGCTAAATATTCTGGGTGAAGTTTCGTCCTCGTCCAGTCTTACGGGTCTTGGGTATCTCACCGCTGGCATTTTCGCTGGCGGCTCCGTATTTGTAAACTGACTCAGCGGCTGCACCTTATAACCGTTCTTAATGATGTCTTCGACATTCCCTAAGTCATCTGAGTCGAAAAGCTGGGTGCGGTATAAGGCTAGCGCAAGATTGGTTTCGCTACGGATAACTGCAGTGATTCCAGCCGGTACCTGCCCCGTCCAGTCAGGACCCGCCAGCAAGTAATTGCCGCCGCCCGTCGTCCGAGTGCCAACATATTCGAAATTGTGAGTGTAAGTATCGATGAGTTGGATAGAGTAGTATCGTTTAGGATCTATATCTGGGACCGTCAAAACTAAAGGTTCCGCGCGAAGATCTGCGCCAACCACACAGTAAGGTGTATCCGCGTTCGGTGTTTGAATTGTGGTGTCCGATGGCGTGAACAGTTGTGCCGCGCCAAGTAATGTGTTCAAGGGGCCCTTGTATTCGTCATTATTGGGCCAAAGAAAGAAAGCAAAAAGAATTCGATAGCTGTCTACCATCGGATAAGCGTAAATAAACGCATCTTTTGCGATCAATCGGGCTTCTTGTGGAGTCAGGGTGGATGAATTAGTCATTCTCAATGTTCCTTGATAAGGTGTGCTATTCAAGAAACCTAGAAAACTAATGGTGCAGCTGAGTGGCGACCCGTATTCTAGATTTCATATCCAGACTATTAAAATCGTCCGTTCCTGCGAAGTATCAGACGTCATCCGAAGTTAGGAGAATTGTCATGCATCAACAATTACTTCGTGTATAAATCTAAAAGTTGAACCACTGCTACAATTCTATAAGTCAGCGCTTTTAGGCCAGTTTGAAAAATTTTTCATCCCAATCGCAAGGTCATACGTATTAATAGTCAGACAGGTAAATATTGATCGATCAAAGTGAACATTATTCGTATCTATACCTGACAACCGATTAATGCGATCGCTGATTTAGGAGATGAACCGATCTGCAGCCACTGTTATTTGACAGTTCCTTATACTTAAAGCCATTTCGAGGAGCAGCAATGCTGATTATTGCTCACCGAGCTTGGCGCACCTGTGTGTCATGTATGGGGGCGTCATAGAACAGTCATTATCTGTCTGTTTTTAGTTCTTCTCACTAAAAATATCCGCAACAGTTATCCTGCCTTTCCATCAGGGGCGTTTGAGCCCGTCGATATCTTTTATCAACCATTCACAACAGAAGAAATATTATGACAGTTCAACCTAACTATCACTGGCAGTTTGAAGAAAAGCAAGGAACAGTGACAGCAGATACCGTAAGCGGGGTCAAAGTCAAGCTTTCTAACACGACGTGGCTTGGCCATGGTCGTATTGGTAATGCCATCAAAATCGATGGGAGGACTAAGAATTCCCGGATTGTATTTGATCAGGATGTGGCCCGGTTTGGCACCAGCGATTTTACGGTAGCGTTTGGTATGAAAGCCCAGGGCACCTATGGACAGAAAGCTCTCCACGTCATCGGCAACCGATCAACCTCTGGCCATGGGAATTTCTTCTCCATTCGGATGAAGCAGCAAGGACAATTGACCTTTGAGGTCGATGAAAATACCCGTGGCAAGAATTATGCATTTTTGAATAGCAAGCGGCCACTCAAAGATAGCAAATGGCATCATATAGCCGCTGTCAGACAAGGGCGCTCGCTGAAGCTCTATATTGATGGTGAGCTATCCGATGAAGGCACCTCAAAAACGGGCATTGCCAATATTATTACCGACACTGTCCTGTTTCTTGGGGCTCGGGGATTAAAGACGCCAATAGCACAATACGAAGACCTTCGCATCTACCATACAGCCCTCAACGCCGAAGACATTAGAGCCTTAGTGCCGCCCGTGAATCGACCCTTGAATGAGGGTGAAATTGAACTAGTGGCCACCGATAATGCTGCCGTCATCCTCACTCAAAACGATACAAACCTATCCCGCTTTTCATCTAGCTTTAAAAAGCTACGGATTGGTAACAACACAGGCGTCACTCTGTATCAGGAAAATAGTTTTGGGGGAACAGCCCAAAAATGCTACGCAGACCTGCCAGATATCCGGCTCTCCCGACTGGAGAACTTTCCCAAATCAATCCGAATTTGGCCAGCTATCGAAGAGCCGTTTACTGGCAAGTGGGTGATCAAAGCGCCTAATGGTCAGTTCTTGAGCCTGGGTAAATCTGTCCTGACCACAGCGCCTCGCAGGTCATTCAACGAGCTGTTTAGATTCCACTACAATCTACAGCGAACTCAGCTTCAGCTCATTCCTGGCTCCGATCAAGAAAGCACGTTGTTGAAGATATTGCCTGGGAAGGACTTCACCCATCTGTTTGTTGATGATTTAGAGCATCTCAAAGATGAGTTCTCGATTATCAATCAGGCCAATAACCAATGGTTAGCACTCGTTGAAGACAACACATTCGACTGGACCGGGCAAAAGGAAGACCGTGCCGTTTTTATCCGTGTGGCCAAGATGGCCGACAATGAAGGCCAGGTGGGAGAACTAGCATCGGGAGAAGTAGCCCTATATAAGCATAGAGCCTACTATGGGAGAACCTGGATCTTGTCTAATAGTGACAAAGATCGTTCAGGTAACTATACACACCTGACAGACTTTCAGGATTTAAATGATCAAACATCATCCATTCGATTAGGTCCAGATACGGGGGTAACATTATTTAAAAACCTCGACCATCAGGCCGTTAATAGTAAGCGGGAAGAAGAGATTGAAGATATTGTCGAAAATGTTCCACGTCTGAGTGATAGACAGATCGGCAATGATACAATTTCCTCGATTCAAATCTTCAGAACAATTTCTCCTGAAGATGTTTTCACCTCTTATACAACCAAACTGAGCCAAGACTATCGCATGGTTGGCAATGACCTCGAAGAGTTTTCAGCCTATCGCACTACTTTGAGGTTTGAACCGGGCGCTGGCGCGATAGATGTTTCAGCAACCGATCTGACCAATGTTGAAGTCGAAGGAACCACCCATGAGATCGATGAGGCCCGCTCGGTCACACTCAGCCCCAATGAGCTGAATTTGATCATGATTACCTCTGAGGCTGATGGCCTCAATACCCCTGGGCTAAAAATCCGTACCAGTGAAATGGCCCTCAATGAACGGGTGGTGATTTTCCCTAATAAAGACGCTCATCAGCAACTTGCTGAGCTGGAGGATGGTGCGCTTTGGAATGCCACGGATGCCCAAGGCAACTTAATTGTTGATCGTCAGGCCCATAGCAAAGAGGAAGTGGCTAGCGTACAAAACACCGTCAAGCGGGTGATGGCAACTGTAAACTATGCCGAAGATGCTCCTATTGTGCGTAGGGGGAGTGACCGTATCCAGTCATCAAACCGAGCCGTGTCTGGTGCCACCATCGACAAGCCCTGGGAACTCAAGCTTAAGCCTGCTAGCAGCCAGCTGCTTTCTGCTAGAGCCGCCAACGATAGCCAGCGGTTCTCTGCTAGCACAGCGACAACTCTCATCCAGGAATCAGAGATTAGCCAGGATGAGTTTACACGGCTGCTCAGTCAGGCTGCTAAAAAGCAGAAACCGGTTAAACTTCCACCGGGTAGAGGCCTGATTAGAATTGGCAAACCCTTGAAAAAGATCAAAAAAGCGGTCAAAAAAGCGGCATCGGTTGTGGTCGGGACTGTTAAAGATGTCGTGCATGTGATTGTAAAAACCGCTGAAGGGGTAATTGACTTTGTGGTTGATACTGCTGAAAAGGTGGCTGATTTTGTTGAGGCGGTTGTAGAAAAAGTAGTCAACGGCATCAAAAAATTTATCGAGTACCTACAGTTTTTGTTCAACTGGGGCGATATTTTAGCAACTCAGCGGTATCTAGTCCGTGTTTTTAACTCAGGGCTTAATTCTGCCACACAGCTAGCAGAAAAGGCCAAACCCCGTGTTTCAGCCTTTGTAGACGGCTTGCAAGATACTGTCGAGGATGGGATGAATACCCTGGTTGAGGAATTGGGCAGTGAGCCTTCGGACGTGCGGGAGTCTGGATTTGAGCTACCTGAAGCCTTCGAGTGGTTTCTCTCAAAGCTACTGGATGGCTCTAAACAGGGTGGTGCCAATACAGCACTGGATACAGGGGCAAATGCGAATGGAGATTCAGCCCTAGAAAACTTCTTTTCGCACTTCCTTGAGACGTTAGAAGACCTTGTAGGAGCCGGGCTTCGAGGTGCTGAAGGACTGATTGAAAGCATCCAGGCACTGATTCAGAATCCTCGCCAACCGCAGCTGGCGCTGGTGGCTATTATAGAAGCGCTCAGAGATGTCATCATTCAGTCTCTCGAAGCAGCTGAGAACTTAGCACTTGGCATTTTGGATATCGTGGGAGAAGTGATTAAACAGTTTAAAAAGCTACTCAATACTGAGATTAAGATTCCCTTTATTTCAGATCTGTTCAAGCTGATTGGCGCAGGCAAGCTCACATTACTGAATCTATCTAGTGTGCTGCTCGCAATTCCAGTCACCGTGATCTCAAAGATTGTTACTAACGAAAAACCCTTTACGAAGGGTGCTTTACCGCTTGAATTATCGAATCAAACAACAGTAAAACTAGCAGCAGCAAGCGAGACGGAGGCCAATGAGCATGAAACAGATTTAAATAGCTTACGCACGGATATCGCTTTGACGATGATTGCCGCGACGGCAGATACAGCAAATCATGTCATCAATGGCATTTTAGATCTGACTGATAAGCCTCGTAGTGAATCCTCGGATGCTTCGAGCTCAAACAGTAAAGAACTGCCTTCGTTTTCGAAGGTTGTCGAGATTGCCAGCCTCTTCCTTAGCGGCGTTAGTTTGGCAGTCAGCTATCCGTATGAATCCGCAGATGATGCCAAGGAAGCAAAAAGAGAGAAGATTTTATGGGGCGTTAGGGCAACAGCCCTAGGGGTGGATCTGGCAGGATGTCTTGCTAAAGGTCAGCGAATGAGGCGTCTAAACACAGCCACTACCATAGGATGGAGTGTGTATAGCCTGGTGGACATGATATTGTTCTCAATGTATCTGGCTGCTGTAGAAGAAGATAATAAAGCCATCAAGAACGCTGATATCATGGCTGAGGTTTTCTCTTGGCTACCTAACGTTAGTTGTATAGCGAGAGAAATTCCGCTGCCAGAACCGTACGCTACCCTAGTACACGTTGGACATGCTGCGACAAATGGTGTCGCAGCTGTCTCTAGTCTGGCGACGGGCATTGTGTTGGTACGGCAAGGCGATAAAGCTTTGCAGGACGCGAAGGCGGCAGCATAATGGGCGATTAGACAAACGTTATCTAGGCCGTTATCTACCCCCCCCCAATTCTGGGGGGGGGTGAGTTATGGTAACTGATTAAATCTACGAACGAATCCTACAGCTGGCTTCGCCGCTCCGATGCATCGCCTTGTTATTCGCCAGCACGTTCAATCTAGTGGCGTGGATCGTTCAACACGTTAGCGGTCTTTCAATCAGAGAACTTCATCAAAAAAATCAGTCATAGATTTCCACGAACGCCGAGCCGCTGCCTCATGGTACTGAATCCCATTCTCTGGCATGTTTGCACCCTCAAATGTAAATGCGTGTACTGCGCCACCATGAATATGCGCCTGCCAGTCAGCCTCACGGTTATCCATCTCATTGGCAAATGCCCAGTAATCATCGGTTGGAACTAACGGATCATCCCAACCATGTTCGATCAAAATACTGGCCTCTATTGGTTTCGTATCCTTCAGGTTGCTCCCAGTGAGGCCGCCATGAAAACTAACAACACCCTTCAGATATGCTGGCACTGCCCTGGCTAAATCGAGCGCACATAAGCCACCGAAACAGTATCCGATCGCACCGATTCGAGTAGCATCCACCGCCTCTATCTCTCTGATAGCCCCATAGCCAGCCTGTAGGCGATCTCGCAAAATACCTCGATCCTGCAGGAGGGGATTCATTAAGTGCGAGTTGTCACCCATGGTCTCACCTCGAATACCCTGACCGTACACATCGACGGCAACGGCGACGTATCCCAGCTGTGCTACACGTTGGGCGATAGTCTCAATGGGGGCGTTCAAACCATCCCATGCAGGCGCTACGAAAATGGCCGGAAGTTTCTTCGTCACGCTTTTGGGTTGTGCAACGTACAGATCGAAGTCCATCCCACGGTGTTCGTATGTCGCTGTATTTGTTGATATTGAGGTCACTGTCGGCTCCCAAAAGTAACGCTACGAGCATAGAGCCTTCAAAGTTGAATGTATTGAACGTTTGCGACATCTACAAGTAGAAAATGGTCGGATCTAGGCTAACCTGCTGGGTTGAGGACGCAAAGGCTTTAGCAAGCACGGATCTAGTCTCAGTACAGTATCGGCCAGGTGTTCGACTCAGATATCGACGCCACGTGCGTATTTCGTGCGATTGATCTGCAAACTCTTGCATCGGTCTTTGGGATACGGTCGCCCTGACGCTGCGCTGTAATCGATGCAGATTCATCACTTGTTTCGGGCTGACCCCAAGATGGCGTTGAAATTCGCGCTGCAGCGTCCTCGGAGTTATGCCAAGTTGTTCACATGCTGTGTCGATGCGCTGGTTGGACGTAAGCGCCTGATGCAGCTGCAAACGACGCTTCCTGACAGAAACCGGTACGGCGTTGAGTAAGTGGAGGAGCCAACCATCCATGGCGCTTTTGACATCATCAAGGCGCAATTCGTATGGCAGGCAACGCCAAAAATCTCCTGCTCTGCGCTCACCCCACAACCCTGAAACATCAAGCAGGTGATCAGCAGACTCTTGGCCAATATCTGGAAACAAGGTCATCATACCGGGTACGGTCAGTATGGCCATAACGAACAAAGTCTCTGGCTGAGATATCCATTTACGCGTGCGCGTTTGTACCCCTAGCAAACCAACCTTAGGGTGAATCTCACCCGATTCGTGGTACGAACACTTGCCAAAGTTTGCACTCAACACCCCAATGGGTTCAGGGCAGGTCCAAATTGGTGTCCCTGCGAATTCTCCTTGCTTGTCTTCAACAACCCTATAGCTCAGCACATAGGGTCGAAGTTGATGATGGGGTGCAATGGCCACTATGCGCACGTCTGTGCTCCAAACAAGCTAGAAATATAGGCGTTAGATTCTAATCTCAGGCCGAGGTATTTAAGTAGCAGATAGGGTGAATCTATTTTAACAGGACAGACTTGGGGGCTGATGAAGATAAGCCTGATTCGATCTAACAACGCTAATTTGACAATTGAGATTGATTGCAAGAGACTTATTCTGATATTTATCCGTGGTAGCGTCCAAAAGTATGGCAGAAAAGTTTGAGTTAGACTTATCCACCCATGGACGCTACGGTTATTCCGCGATTGTTAATCGGCCTAGCTACAACTGGCCTGAAGGACGGCGGCTGGCTGTTTATATTGGCCTCAACCTAGAGCACTTTGCCTTTGGAGAGGGTTTGGGAGCAGAGCTAGCGCCGGGTGGTCCGCAGCCTGACGTACTCAATTATGCTTGGCGAGACTACGGCAACCGGGTGGGGGTATGGCGGCTATTGTCGCTATTTGATGCATTGGGGTTACCCGTCGCACTTTTGGTCAACTCCACGCTTTACAACTACTGCCCTGAGGTAATCTCGGCGTTTCGCGATCGCAACGACGAAATTGTCGCCCACGGACGCACCAATACTGAACGCCAGAGCATCCTGTCTGAAGCGGCTGAAACCGCGCTGATCCGCGAAACCACCGACATTATTACTCAGCACGAGGGCAAAACACCCCAGGGCTGGCTTGGTCCCTGGATTGCTCAGAGCCCGCTGACTCCAGACCTGCTACAGGAGACGGGATACGCTTACCTGCTGGATTGGTGCTGCGACGATCAGCCAATTTGGTTTAAGACCCGCCAAAGTCGCATTCTAGCAGTGCCCTACTCCCAGGAGATCAACGATATCCCAGCAATCGCCGTGCGCCGCACCTCGGCCTCAGACTTTGCCGATATGATCATCGACCAGTATGAAGAGATGAAGCAGCAATCTCAGGAGCAGCCCCTGGTTTACGGCATTGCACTGCATGCCTACATCGTGGGACAGCCCTTTCGTCTGCGTCATCTGCGGCGTGCCCTTACACACATTGCCAAAGACGCTGCCCAGCACAGTGATGTGGTCTGGCTGACCCATCCTGGGCAAATTGCTCAGCATATCGCCTCGCTGCCCGAGGGGATAGTGCCTTAAGGATCGCTCTGATGGAGGGGAATCACGACTCGAAATTCAGTGCCGTTTTCTGGGGTTGACAACACCGTGAGGCAACCGCTGTGGCGCTCGGTCACGATTTGATGACTAATCGAAAGCCCCAGGCCGGTGCCCTTGCCAATAGGTTTAGTGGTGAAAAAGGGATCAAACAGCCGAGACTGATCTGCTGCTGGAATACCCGGTCCATTATCCGAGATGCTAATAACAACGTTGTCACTGTCAGCTTGAGTGCTGATTTTAATATAGGGAGGCATCTGTGTACTCTCACCCGCTTCAATCTGCTGATTGAGGGCATCTATGGCATTGTCAATGAGATTCATAAACACCTGGTTGAGCTGGCTGGGATAGCATTCCACCAGCGGCAAACAGCCATAATTTTTAACCAGCTGAATGTCAGCACGGTTGGACATTGCTTTGAGGCGAGGCTGCAGAATCAGCAGGGTGCTATCAAGCCCCTCATGAATATCAATGGCTTTTTTCTCGGCTTCATCAAGGCGCGAAAAGCTGCGCAGCGACATCACAATGTCGTGAATCCGCATGCTCCCAACTTCGACGGACCGTAGCACCTGATCTAGGTCCTCCAACAGATAGTTCAGCTCTATGGTCTCAATGTGCTGAACGATAGCCGGAGGGGGCGTTGGGTAATGCTGTTGATAGAGGTTAAGTAGCTCTGTCAAACTGCTGTAGTAGTGCTGTAGGTGGGTCATATTCCCGTAGATAAACGTGACGGGATTGTTAATTTCATGGGCAATACCGGCGACCATTCTGCCGAGGCTCGACATCTTCTCGGTTTGAATCAGCTGCGACTGAGCTTGCTTGAGATTCTCCAGGGTCACTTCCAGCTGCTGAGCCTGCTCTCGAGCAATGGCAGCGCTGCGTTTGGTTTGGGCATGGAGTTCGCCCTGCTGGATCGCGACGCCAAACTGCCCAGCCAGCGCCTGCAGCAGCTCGATTTCAACCTCCTGCCACTGCCGAGGCCCCGTACACTGGTGAGCAATCAACAGGCCCCAAAGACCCTCTTGAACAAGAATCGGGACGATGAGATTTGCCTGCACCTCCAGCTGTCTGAGAAAATCCCGATGGCAGGGATCGATACTTTCAGCCTGGACATCGTTGATGGCTTTAACTCGGCCCTGAAGATAAAACCCAGCATATTTCTCTACGAAGCAGTCGTCTACGCCAAAGTCTCCTAGGGTAGAGCACCAGGGCGCAACAACGGACTCTACAACAACCTGACCGCGCCAGTCCTCCTCAAAGCGGTAAATCACCACCCGATCGGCGTTGAGCAGCTGACGAATTTCATGAACGGTCGTTTGTTGAATAACTTCAGGTTTGAGCGATCGGCGGATTTGGGTAGACACCTGATTAAGCAGCTCTTTCTGCTTAGCCAACTGCTGAAATGCTTCTCGAGAGCGGGCCATTAAGTCCTCAGCAAGTTTGCGTTCGGTAATATCTTCGATGGTGCCTAACAGGCCAATTACGTTACCCTCGGCATCGTGTAGCGGCAGCTTGCTGGTCTCGCGCCAGCTGATCCGACCATCTGCCTGCCGCTGGGACTGTTTAATCCGCAGCATGGGGGTGTCTGTATCTATCACCCGGCGATCGCATTCTAGATACCAGTCCCGCTCGGCCTGGGTCCAGGGTAGATCCTCCTCTGTGAGGCCCACTACGCGGCTGGGATCGCCAATGCCTGCCATTACAGCCCAGCCGCGATTGCAGCCTAGATACACAGAGTTACGATCTTTCCAAAAGATGTACTGTGGAATGTTATCCAGCACAAGCTGTAGAAACTCGGTAGTCTCATGCACCGAACCGGCTTCTAAGGAACTCATCACGAGCTGCTGCATGCAATCTGGAGGAAGTGCTAAGTTTGAAGGCTCTGAGTTTAAAGGCTCTGGCATGGAAAACTCTGGGTTTGAGGATTCTAAGAAAGATTCTGCAGCATTCATTCCAGAATGGTGACTTCGACAATATGACCTAGCGCACACTTAGCTCACCAAAGACATAGTAGTCTTATAGTCTTTAAGATAACCTCAGTGAATCTGTAAAATCAGACGTTGCTGATATCTTCATCCTGGTTCAAATGACCTGAAGGCGCCGTGCTTACGTCGGCCTCTGTAAAATTTTCTACCGTATCCTACAGACTATTCTCCGATGGCTTTTATCCCCCAAAGACGTACTATCCGGCGGCGAGTCTTCATCCAAGGCCTGACGGGCTTTGGTTGTGCGATCGCAATTACCAAGCTAACCGGCTGTGCTGGTTCCGATTCGTCCACCGCAGACTCCTCCCCAGATTCTGAAACGCCCGTCGCCGCAGGGGGCGCTGCGGGGGAGCCCGTAAAGTTAGGGCTGGTAGCCGCCATTACCGGACCGTCTGCCCTGTCGGGTGAAGCAATTACCCGAGGCTTAGAAGTCGCAATCGACGAGATTAATGCCAACGGCGGCGTCATGGGCGGTCGGCCCGTCGAGCTGGTGATTCGCGACGACGAATCCACGCCCGCCAAGGGTGTAGCGGCGGCCCGCGAGCTGATTGAGCAGGAGAACGTGGCAGCGGTGTTTGGCGGTCTGGACTCCCCGGTTTCGTTGGCCATGCTGGAGGTCATTCACGAACTAGAGACACCCTACATGGGGGTGTGGGCCGCCGCGACCGGCATCACCCGCAACGACTACGAGCCGAACTACGCGTTTCGGGTGTCCGCCAACGACAATATTGTTGACAACTTTCTGATGCGCTACGCCAACCAGGCCAAAAATGCCTCCAAGGTGGGTCTGGTGCTGATCAACAACCCCTGGGGCGAATCCAATCAAAAAGGATTTGAGGAGTGGGCCTCTGAGTACAACGTTGAGATTGTCGGCATTGAGAAATTTAACAACGAAGACACCGACATCTCGGCCCAGCTCACCCGCCTGAGAGACTCGGGCGCAGAAGCCCTGCTGCTGGTGGCCAATGCGGCCCCAGGTGCCCAGATGATGAAATCCTTGACGCGGCTGAATTGGGACGTACCGGTCGTCTCCCATTGGGGAATTTCCGGCGGACGCTTCCCTGAGTTGGCGGGTCAGGAGGCCGCTGATAAGGTGACGTTTGTACAGACCTACAGCTTCTATGGCGAGCAGAGTCCGGTGGGTGAGCAGGTGCTCTCGGCCCTAGACGAAAAGTATGGTCTGTCGGGTCCAGAAGAGATTTTGGCCCCGGTGGGTACGGCCAATGCCTACGATGCCATGCACCTGGTGGCGCTGGCGCTCGACCAGGCTGAGAGTATCGATGGACCGGTGCTGCGAGAGGCGTTCTATGCGCTGCCCACCTACGAGGGTCTGATCAAGACCTACAGCCAGCCCTTCACCCCGGACAACCACGACGCCCTCAGCGAGGACGACTACATTTTGGTGCAGTGGGAGGGCGAGAAAATCGTCCCGGCCAAATCCTGATGTGGCCGCAGATTCTTTCCGGTGTGGCCATTGGTAGCATGTATGGCCTCATTGCCCTAGGGTTTCAAATTACCTATGCCGTCTCCAACACCATGAACTTCTCCCAGGGGGCGTTTGTCATGGTGGGGGCCGTGCTGTGCTACAGCCTCAACATTACCTGGGGTCTGCCTGCCTTGCTAGCGGTGCCGGTGACGCTGGTGCTCTGTGCCGCGCTCGGACTGGCGGTGGAGCGCTGGGCGGTGCGGCCCTTTGCCCAGAATGGTTCTAACGCCTGGCTACTGAGCACCATCGCCCTCGGCATCATCGCTGAAAATCTGGCCATGGTGACCTTTGGTAAAGAGGTGCGGGGCTATCCCTCAGCGCTAGTTGACTCACCCGTAAACGTGTTTGGCTTCGGTGTCTTTCCCCTAGAATTGCTGATTCCGGTGGTGGGACTTTCGGCTGCGATCGCACTCCGAATCCTGTTTACTCAAACTCTCATAGGCAAAGCATTCCAGGCCGTCAGCGAGAACGCCGAAACCGCGCAGATTATGGGCGTACCGGTGCGACGGCTGGTGGCCTTTTCCTTTGGCCTCTCCACGGTGATGGCAGGCCTGGCCGGGATGCTGATCGCCCCCATTACCAATGTATCTGCCACGATGGGAACGCTGCTGGGCCTCAAGGCATTTGCCACCGCCATCATCGGCGGCCTGGGTAGCCCCTGGGGCGTGATGGTGGCAGGGG
>NZ_JADEXP010000628.1 GCF_015207065.1 Leptolyngbya cf. ectocarpi LEGE 11479
CCTCTTGGCTTACCTTTTTTTAACGGTAAACTTATTTGCAAATGATGAAATCATAGGTAAGTGGTTTTGTGATAAAGTAACTTACCAAGACGGACGGTGTAAGCTTCCCCTAATTAGAACTGCCTATTTTTCCAAATTCTTCTAAGTTATTGCTTTTAATTTCTTGGGCGGTACCGCCCAAGAAATTAAGTTCCAGATATTTTTTCGGTGAGAGGTATCCGAGGGCCTTATGAGGCCTTTCGTTGTTATAATCCTCCATCCATATTTGGACCTGTTCCCTTACTTGGTCGATATCTTCGAAGATGAACCTATCCAGCGTTCCGCGACGAAAACTTCCGTTAAAGCGTTCCACAAATGCATTTTGTGTGGGTTTCCCGGGCTGTATGTACTTGAACTCGATCCCATGCATCTGGCTCCAGGCCTCGGTCAGGTTGGCGATGAATTCCGGTCCATTGTCCATTCGTATTCTCTTAGGTTTTTTTCTTCGGTTGACCAGATGGTTCAGCACCCAGACCACACGGTTGCTTGTCAGGGAGAAATCCACTTCGATATGGAGTGCCTCCCGGTTGTAATCGTCCATGATGTTCAGTGCCCTGAACCGTTGCCTGTTCTCCAGAACGTCCATAACAAAATCCATACTCCAGGTATGGTCGAGTTCGTTCGGCACCTCCAAAGGCTCCTTGACCCTTGCCGGAAGGCGTTTCTTTGCCTTGCGCCTCATTGAAAGCCCCAACGCCTTGTAGACGCGGTAAACCCTTTTATGGTTCCATGGCCTGCCCTCCGCCCTTAGACGATGGTAGGCCATCCAAAAACCCTCTTCGGGATGGGCCTCCGCCTTTTGCAGCAGTGCGTCCTCCAACTCCCTATCGTCCTTGGGCAACGGCCTGTAATAGTAAACGCTCTTTCCCATATCCAGTACACGGCACGCCCTGCTGATGCCGTAATGGGAAAGTTCATTGCTTATGGCTCTTTTACGGCAGGGCCTTATAGCTTTTTTTCGATGATCTCCTTGGCCATCTGGTGGTCCAGGGCAAGAGTGGCATACATCTGCTTGAGCTTGCGGTTCTCCTCCTCCAGCTCCTTTATGCGCCTGAGCTCCTTGCCGCTCATGCCGGCGTACTTGGAGCGCCACTTGTAAAAGGCGGCGGAACTTACCCCGTGGTCGCGGGTTATCTCCGCGACCGTCTTGCCGTTGTCGAACTCCTTTAAAATACTTGCGATCTGTGTGGGTGAAAATTTGCTCTTCCTCATAATACTGTTTAAAATTAAGATTAATATTCTACTTTTAAACAGTTCGGTTTTAAGGGAAGCTTACAATTTTGTAAGAAATTTACGAAAAAAATATAGGATAATTTGAAATAAATATGAAAAAAATTCCTCTTTTGGTGAAAATATGAGGGGGTTAAAATTGTAAGCCACCCCTGATT
>NZ_JADEXP010000092.1 GCF_015207065.1 Leptolyngbya cf. ectocarpi LEGE 11479
CCAGTGACCAGTGATGGGGTAGGAAATCGCCGTTAGCAGGATGCTAAAGATAACGAAGTCAACAAACTTGATCCGCTCTGCTACCGCGCCAGAGACGATAGTAGCTGCGGTACCGGCAAAGGCAGCCTGGAATAGGAAGAACACAGGGGCCGTTAAGTTCCCGGCGTAGGGATCTTCAGCAGTCAGACCTGACAGGAAGAAATTACCCATACCAAAGAATGGATTGGCCTCGTTAAACATGAGGCCAAACCCGATTGCCCAGAAGGACAGGGTGGCTAGGGCAAAGACGATTAAATTCTTGGAAAGGATGTTAACAGCGTTCTTCTGACGACAGAAGCCGGTTTCCAACATGCCGAACCCAGCGTTCATGAAGATTACTAGGACAGCTGCAACCAGCACCCAGATATTGTCTAAAACAACTTGAACATTCTCAGCAGTGATGGCATCTTCCTGCGCATGGGCGGCTGTATTCCAGGTGGCAACAATGACCAGTGCCAAAGGTATACAAGCTAACCAAGCCCAAGAAAAGCTTCTGCCAAAAAAGCGCTTTGCCATTTGATCAAATGGTGGCGCATAGGTATCCCAGACGGACGATTTGCGTCGCCTTGCCTTGCGGCTAAAATTTAGACTAGACATCTCAACAGACGTTCCTACAACACAATCCAATCAACTAAAACCCAATCCCAGAGCTGTTAACCCTAGATAATCAAGTTTTTGTGTGAGCGGACCTTGACAGTTCAAGATACTCAATGACCGACAACCGGTCTGAAACCGTGATATGACCATGCCAAGCTTTGGGAATCCTTAACAATAATCTAAGAATCTCCACAGCATTTAAGAGCAATGAGTCACATTGCACACAGCTAAACCCATAGGTATGCCTGTGTGGGTACTTTTTGGATATCTATGTAGATAGATTCCACCAATTTCAGTCAAGTCATTCTGTATCAGAAACTACACTTGATTCGTGTGAATGGAATATTAGGGGTTTGAGCCCTGCTTATTTTTACTTGTTTTCAAAAGTTAATATTCTGAAAGCCTTAAACACGTTGGCTTTAGCCATTCGCATCATTTTTGCTTGATGGAAACATTGTCTTTAAGTACGGATGAGGTCCTAGGCTATCAAGGCGATTTTGCTTTTCCAGGACACTTTCTTCGAGGGCTTGCCGATAGGCTTGGACTTTATGTAAAAGTTGGAGATCGCCCGTTCCTAGGATTTGAGCTGCGAGTAGTCCAGCATTTTTAGCATTGCCAATGGCAACGGTGGCAACCGGGATGCCGCCGGGCATTTGTACAATCGAGTAAAGCGAGTCGATGCCTTGCAGGCTGCGACTTTTAACCGGTACTCCAATGACTGGAAGCGGTGTGAGGGCGGCAACCATGCCGGGTAGATGCGCGGCTCCACCGGCTCCTGCAATAATCACTTTTAGCCCTCGTTCAACAGCTGTTTGGGCATAGTTCATCATGCGGGTTGGGGTGCGATGGGCAGACACAATGGCAACTTCGTGGGGAATGCCAAAGTCTTCGCATACAACAATGGCGGCTTGCATGGTTGGCAGGTCAGAATCACTGCCCATGATGATGCCAACAAGGGGAGAAGTCATAGGAGGAAATGTATTGTTCTACAAAACAGGTCGTTCCTGGCAAAGCCAGGGGGATGTTGTTAGCCTACCGGGTTCCTATGGGATGATTCGTACAAAGATTTGAACACGAAAGGCCCATGTCAATTTTGCTCAATGTACGACTACCCCATAGGTCGGAACTTTACTGTCTGGAGATAGTGGGCAATCAGCTCCGGTCTATGCTGCCGATGGCTAAAGTGGCTGCTAATGCAGTACAAGCAATTGACTGTCAAGGAGATTGGGTTTCCTTGGGGGGGGTGGATTTGCAAATTAATGGGGCCTTAGGGATGGCGTTTCCGGATCTCAGCGATCCCGTCGAGTTGCAAAAGGCTGCTAGTTTTCTGTGGGCTCAGGGGATCGATGCATTTACGCCGACGCTGGTGACGGCGGATGCAGCGAAAATTCAACGCAGTTTAGCTGTGATTAGGGCTTATCAGGCTATGGGGTCTCTGCCTCGCCATGCCGAGGTGTTGGGGGCTCATCTGGAAGGGCCATTTCTCAATTCGGTGAAGCGTGGGGCTCATCCTGCTGGTTATCTGCAACCCTTGTCGATCGATCGGGTGCAGAAGCTATTGGGTGAGTATGTCGATGGGGTCAAAATTGTGACCCTAGCACCGGAAATGGCGGAGACTGCTGAGGTGATTCCGTGGTTGCGATCGCACAACATAACCGTGAGTCTGGGCCATTCCCTCGCGACTGCAGCCCAAGCCCAGGAAGCATTTGACCAAGGAGCCTCAATGATCACCCACGCCTTCAATGCCATGCCAGGGTTGCATCATCGTGAGCCCGGTCTGTTGGGGGCTGCCCTGACTCATCCCCGCGTATTTACCGGGCTGATTGCCGATGGCCAACACGTATGTCCGACGATGCTCGATCTGCTACTGCGAGTCGGTCGTGGTAGCAATGAGGCCACCCATGGAGGGCTGTTTCTAGTCAGTGATGCTTTGGCTCCCCTGGGTTTGCCCGATGGCACATATCCCTGGGATAGCCGTGAAATTGAGGTCATAGAGGGCACTGCCCGACTACCGGATGGCACCTTGTCAGGGACGACCCGACTGCTGCTTGATGGGGTAAAAAATTTAGTTAAGTGGGGGGTGTGTAGCGTCGATGAAGCCATTTCGATGGCCACTGATCGGCCCCGTCAGGCCATCGATTTACCCAGGCTGGCGCCGATGCAAACGGCCCATTTGCTGCGCTGGCACTACGATGGCACGGACTTAAGCTGGCAAAGAATGTGATGGGAACGTATCCAAAACGTAATAGGATCTGACGGTAGAGAAATCCTATTGACCACTGCTGGGCGATCCTATGACGAGTGCAACTGACGATAAGACCATCGTTCGCAATTATTTCAACGCCCAAGGGTTTGATCGTTGGAGCCGTATTTACGGCGATGGTCAGGTTAATAAGGTGCAGCGCGATATTCGAGATGGCCATCAGCAGACGGTGGATCATGTGCTCTATTGGTTTAAGCAGGATGGTAACGCTGAGGGCCTGACCGTTTGTGATGCAGGCTGTGGTGTGGGCAGTCTCAGTATCCCCCTGGCGGCGATGGGGGCTAGGGTTTCTGCCAGTGACATTTCTGAAAAAATGGTGGAAGAGGCCAGTATCCGAGCCAAAGACGTGCTGCAGCCTGAGGCGGTACCGACCTTTGAGGCCAAAGATTTAGAAACCTTGGATGGTAGCTATCACACAGTTGTTTGCTTGGATGTGTTGATTCACTATCCCCAGGACAAGGCGGGGGATATGCTGGCTCATCTGAGTGCTTTGGCTCAAGAGCGATTGATTGTCAGCTTTGCACCTAAAAATCCTTTCTATACGGTGCTGAAGCGTATTGGTGAGTTTTTCCCCGGTCCCAGTAAGGCTACCCGTGCTTATCTTCATAGCGAAGCTGAGATTCGGGCCGCTTTAAAGGCCAATGGTTGGGAAATTAAGCGCCAGGAATTCACAGCGACCCAGTTTTACTTTTCACGACTGCTAGAGGCGGTTAAAGCCTCAGATTAGGCTAAAAAATTAGCGAGGTCCATACCCTCGTCGTTACTAGTAGAGGGCTGAGCGGAGTCGAAGCCCCGGCATAAGTAGTGTTTTAACTTTCGTTTCTTAGCTCTGTTCATGCCGCCTAAAGTATGGCCTGGGGTTAAATCGGCCTATGCCGATGTGAGCTTATCAAGGGTATCAGGCTGATGTAGCTTCACACAGTTACGTCCTGACTTTTTGGCGGTGTATAACCCCAGGTCCGCCATTTCGATCAGGGCGCTGGGCGGAATTTCCAGTGTTGGGATAAAGCTGGTGACGCCCAGGCTCATGGTGACGTGGTCAGCGGTGTCAGAAGCTGAGTGGGGTAAGTTATAGGCGCTCAGTTTGGCTAAAACTGCGGTTGCGATCGCAACACCCTGCTCAGCAGATGTATTAGGCAGCAAGGCGACAAACTCTTCGCCACCGTAGCGGGCACTGAGGGCACCCCTGGCCCGGATGGCCGCGCGAAAGGCCTGGGCCACCCGCTTTAAGCATTCGTCGCCTTGGGGATGCCCATAGGTATCGTTATATTTTTTAAAGTGGTCCACATCGCCAATGATCAAGGCTAAGGGTTGTTGCGATCGCAGGGCCTTAAACCATACCTGCTGTAACGTCTCATCCAATGTGCGACGATTAGCCAGGCCTGTCAGTTTGTCATTGGCCGAGAGCACCTGCAGCTGTGTCGTGCGGTGGGCTCCTGTGATCCCTGCGGCAACCCATAGCCCTAAGAGCGTCGGCACCACCGGTAACCATAGCCCTGTGGCCATCAGTATGCCGTAGCTACCACTCAGGACCAAAAGACTAACACCAGGCATCAGGGTGAGGCGCTGCCAGATTTTGGTTGCCCGTTGGGTGAGACACCCACTCCCTAGGGTAAGGCCAATGATCATCAGGTTTTCTACCCACGGTGGCCATGCGTGAATGAGGGGGCGATTATCCAGAATGGTACTGAGAATCTGGCTAGCGATCTCTCCATGCAGCTCTACGCCAAACTTAATCGCGGCTTCTCCCTGAAGAGATCTACTGGCTGTGTAGAAAATATCTGAGTTACTCAGGGCCATGGTGCCAATTAAGACGATGCGATCGCGCATGGCGTCGGTCGGAACCTGGTCCCGTAATACCTGTTCTAACGAAAACACATCAAATGCATCCGTCTGTTGTCGCAGATTTAGCAAGATCTGATATCCCTGGGCATCGATGGCCACGTATCCACCTGTATGGTGTTCGATAGGGGGAATTTTTATCCGATTGAGCGTTAACACTGAGCTATCTAGCTGCGGTGTAATTTTTTCAGGCTCCCCAGCCAAGTAATCAAGGGCCACCCGTAGTCCCAGTCCTTCAACAACACGGGGACCATTCGCTGCAGGAAACAACAACCCCCGCCGAACACGACCGTCCATATCAACAACAATATCGCTGGCTGCTATCCGGTCAGCCTCTGTCAAAATCTGATGGCCAGGAATCGGTGCGCTGTTTTCATCTCCAATAATTTTTTCAATACCGATAAGACTTGGGGTGTTAGCAAAGATTGTGGCTAAGTGCTGACTGCCGGGCTCGTTAGATAAATTACGGTAGAAGTCGAGACCGATAACCCGAGGTTGATGGGTCTGAATTTTTTGAATCAGTCTAGCCATGGTCTGATTGCTGACGGAGGCTGTGCCGAGGTAATCGTCTAGATCAGCATCAGTAATACCCACAATGACAAGTCTGGGGTCAGGAGCTTGAGATGGCCGCAGCGTCATCATGATGTCAAATGTTCGCAGCTCTATCAGCTGCAAACCGCCCATGGACCGTAGAACCAAGACGCCATTGGCGGCAAGAAAACTGGCAAGAATGACAAAACTGTTCTTGGTTCTCAGCCGATGCCAAACGCCTTTCCAAATGTCTCCAATGTTGTCTATTTTTATCAAGGTTTGCCATCCGTAAACAACGTGATTACACGACTTGAGTAATACGGTGGCCACTCAACTAAGCTGACAAATTAACCACCACTGATATTCACCACTACTGACAAGCTCACGTCTGCTTCGTTTTGACTCTGTTCCAAAAGACTTTGCACCATAGTTTCAGCATCTGTTACCCCCTGATTTCTAGCAGCCAGTAGTGCAGCAATGGCGTTATACCAAATCCCTTGACTGGCATAGGCACTAGCCTGCTCTAGGTGCGATAGATGGTCTACATCTAATACATCTAAGGATTCCCCGTCTACGAGTTCAATAAAGCTACGCGCAGAAATTTCGGTTTGGGTGTCATGGGGGCATGAAACAAACACTGTCCAGCGATATCGTTTTTCAGACTCTAAGTGATTCTCCTTAGGTAAGGTCACGCTGACGGTTGCTGTGTGGTCAAGAGTAACAGTTTGGGTATATATCGGAGTTGCCAGGGTGGGATCTGAGAAATGAAATGTCACGGAGACAGGGGCCACAGTGGACACATGCCAGGCCAGTGGGGGGGTGGTCTGGGTGGTTAGGAGTCCGGATTGATTTCCTGGCACCAGCAGGGTTAGCTGAGTCGCCTCGTCAGATGCGTCCGGACGGCAACTAACAGACTCTTGCCCTCGTCGTCCTCCTGAGAGTGTGGAGCCGACGCTACCCCGCTCGGGATCTGGGGTCCAACGAATGCGTTCACTCGCATAGCTAGGTGTGAGTATGGTGAGCCCGCATAGGCAACTAACCAGCACCGAAGCTGGCTTAGCGTATTGCGTACAGCGAGTGATTAGGTTTAGCAACGTAAGTTTTGGGTGCTGGCTCATGACTGGAAATCCACCGCGTTTAGAGATTGATAAGCAGGTGCATAACAGGCAGCCCCTTACTCGTCTTCAGTGTATTTTTTGCTACCTAAAAATAGGTAAAGAATACTTAAAAACTCGGGAGATGGATATACAGGCTAGGTAAAGTCTTGAGACTTAAGTGGGTGGAAAAAACTATTCATCATCCGGGCTTTCTCCTCTGGAGACGCGAACGCGAACGACTCCGCTCAGCCCTCATCTTTTCTAAATTAGCTGGTTGAGCGGAGTCGAAACTAGCGGTATTAGGAATGTTTACTTTGGACTATCTACTTAACACCAACAGCGCGGTTAAGGAAGAAGGGTTTTATGAGATCCAAAAAATGCGTTTGCAGAAGCTACCATGGAACGCCCGTGCGGCCCGTTTTAGCGCCAAGGGTTGCCCACCATGGTGAATCCCGCCCAATAAAACGGATGAGAGAATTCAGCGGATGCTGGGAGATTCCACTCAGCAGGCAATAGGATGTCCTCACTTGAGGTGTCTAATATACTGTTGTTGATGTGAGTGTTACCTTGAATGAGTGAGATTTGTGCCTGCTGTAAGGACTTAAATCGCAGAGACGTAGGTGATAGCTGCGTATAGAATTCTGTCATCAATGCCAGGGTCCCTAGATCTGAAACGTTCCACAAACTTCCCATGGAGGTTTCGATACCCGCTGCAGCGGCTAATCCTATAAAGCCTAGTTCGGCTTCAGGGCTACTTAGCGCTGTACCACAGGCACTTAAGATTAATAGCCTGAGTTCCGACCAATTCAGCTCTCGCATCTGGTTAAATGTCAGCTGAGCGTCCCAAAACTGGATGAATGACTCATCTAAATTACCCGCATTAAACTCAGCGTGGGTCGCCAGATGTAGCAGGTCAGGTTGTTGGGATGTATGTAACGTTAGAAAATTATCGAGGGTAAATGTCTCATTGAGGAGAATATCTGTAGCTTGGGTGTTTTCAGCAACAACTTTGAGTTCAATGGGGACAGCTGGTAGGGCTGCCAAAGCCTCGAACTGATTCGCGCCAGCTACAAGTGAGCGAGATACTGAGGGAATCGTGTCAAACTGAGGCTGTGTCAGCCCCATGCTTGGAATGATAGATATCCCATACTGTTCGATGACAAATGAATCCTCGTGCATCATAGCGGCAAGGGGAATGGTTCGAAGCCCCTGATCAAGAGAGTACATGATATGCTCAATTTTCCCCTGGGCTAAGTCCGCTTGTAGGGGAGCCAACAGCCAACTATACATTTGACGAGCGAGTGCTTGATAGCTGAGCTGATCGTCAGGGTCTGAGGTAGCTAGTCGGAATAGCTTGGCCTGTTGAGTGAGTTCAGCTCGGGTCACATTGACCAGGTACTGTACAGGTTTTCCAGTGGCCGACACTAAAACCAGTAGGAGTTTGTCTTCTGGAGAGGGTGTACTGTGATTACGCGGTAGGGCGAACCTATCTATAGTGCTTTTCGTAGAACTCCCAGGTGCCTGGGGAACAAAGATGGCGTAAATAACGGCTGATTGAATTTGATGCAATTCATTAGCCTGTTGCAGGGTTTTCTGTACGGTTTGTAAGGTGATCGATTGAGTCTGGGGAAGCTGCCAATAATCTTCATAGTCCTCGCTAAATGAGTCTTCTAAATATTGAAAAGCTGCCTCATCGAAGTAGCGTAGGCGTCTGCTCGGTGTTGTGGGACTGATTTGTTCAGGCTCGAGATTAAGAGGCTGGGTAATTTTTTCCTCTTGTACTAAGACATTTGCTTCATCGACATTTGCTTCATCGACATTTGCTTCATCCAGCTGAGTAGTAGGCTGGGGTGGCGCTAGCTGTGGTGGATTGTCAGGGGATGACGGGGTGCTAGGGGACGATGGGTCCGAAAATTGGGGTGTGGGCGTTGGAGACGTAGGATTGGTGGGTGGAGGTACCGCAGGTAAAATGGGGCTTTCAACAGCTCCTATATCGACAGTGTTGCCGACAATTCTCGGTTGTCTATGTTGATCGCTAGGGGCAGCGGCTAAATTATTGCCAGCATTAGCTGCCGGACTGTCACTGAGTAGCTGGTGGGATGGCAGGGAACCCCGTGTGTTGTTGAGTGATGTCAGTCTCGGATCGATCGGTGTGTTGGTGGTTCCCACCAGGGTGCTGACATTAAAACCGATGCTGCCCTGGTCGATGCCAATGAGATTGTTACCTTGATCGCTAAACTGTCCCTCTACGTCGGGATGGGACGGGGCAATATTATTGGCCACAATGGTGTTGATCAGATCTGGTGTGGCAGCTGTTGACGGATTTTTAGAAAGACCTCCTCCAGAGCGAATGGCAGTATTTGCGGTGATGGTGACGTTGGTGAGGGTGGTGGGGCCAACAGTTCTGATGCCACCGCCAATGTCTGCCTGGTTGCCTGAAATAGTGCTATTACTTACGGTTAACTGACTCAGATCTGAGAAGCTCTCGATGCTGGCAATTTCAATCCCTCCGCCTTTGTTGGCAGCCTGGTTATTGACAATGGCGCTATTTGCGATCGCAACCCCCGTCTGACTGTCATTAGCCAGATTCAAAACACCCCCGCCGTTAGTAGCCGATAAGTTGTTGCTAATCAAGCTCGACTCTAGGCTCAGTCTGCCACCCGCCGCGTTTTCTATACCACCCCCCCCGTCAAACGTGCCGATACCCGTAGACTGGTTGTTACTAAAAATGCTGCTCAATAGCTGGCTTTCTCCCTGGTTGTAAAGACCGCCTCCGCTTTGAGCCCTATTGTTGAAAAAATATCCGGCTCTAATCTCGCTGGTATTAGTCAAAAAAGCTGCCCCGCCAGAGCCCTCTATAGCTAGATTTTGAGTGAAATTGACAGCTTCAAGTTGCACGTCTCCTTCACTGTAGATCGCACCCCCATGACTGGCAGCCGTATTTTGTGAGAAATCAGTCTTCAAAACAGTAAGCACGCCCTGGGGATCAATATCGATGGCACCCCCATGTCCAGCGGCTTGATTGTTGAGAAAAACGCTATCAACAATCTCTACGGAGCCTTGAAGGATATCAATAGCACCACCATCAGAGCTAGTGCGATTATTCTCAAACACTGAATTTAAGATTGTGAGGGAGCCTGTATTGTGAATCGCCCCACCGTCTTTAGTGCTCTCTATAATCTCGTTGTTAATAAAGTGGGTGTTGTTGAGGACGATATTGTTGCCATTGTTGCTGAGACCTGCACCATTTGATGTACTGAGCCCGTCTTGGAGCGTGAGACCTGTGAGAGTACTGTTACTTCCCCAGTTCGTGATCTTAAGCACTGGATGGTCGCCCACGCCGTTGCTGTCGATATCACCGCTGATCGCCGTAAGGTCTCGACCTTGACCGACCAAACTGAGGGGCTGATCAATGATGATGACATTGCCGTCACGGTAGGTATTGGCTGCCAGATTAACAGTCCCGCCGCTAGCGACAGCATCGACTCCGTTTTGGATCCTGCCATTGGCACCCACATTAACCGTCGTAGCCGTGCCTGATAGTTGGCCACCCTCCTTGAGCGTAATGCGTTCATTCAGGTTGAGAGTCGCTGTATCTAGGAATAAATCGTTGGCAGTGCCATTGGCCCTGGCGTCGAGCGCGGCAGCGAAGGTAATGTCGCTAGCAGCCTGCAACGTGACATTAGTGTTATTTAACGCACTAACGATGGTTGAAACATTAATGGCGTTATTGACGGGGTCGTTGGTATCCGTGATAATCTCGCCTGGAGCATTGGTATCAACGATGGTTAGCTCAGTAGGATCCAACAGCCAAAGACCGGCTCTGCCTGTAGGGGCCGTCGTAGTCACCTCGGTGTTTTCGCCAATAGTCAGTTGCAGCAGCCCAGATGTTTCCACCAAACCGCCATCCCCGGTGGTCGATTGAGCTGAAACTGTGCCATCAAAGTTTGTGATCCCATCGGACCAAACAATCACTTGGCCACCGTTGCCCTGCTGGTCTGCATCGGTGATTAAGGTGGTATTAGTAATGGTTGTTTGGGTAGACCGGGGTAAGCTGCCGCTTCCCTGATAAGCACCCCCAATGCGAATAGAGCCACCGCCATTTTTTCCCGTGGCGTTGAGCCCGCTATCCATGACTTGGATGGTGTCGCCTAGCAGGTTGATTTCACCACCTGTGGTGCCTTGAGTGGAGACTATTCCCCTATTTATCAGGCTGAACGAGGGTTGAGCCCTGGGGGATGGCTCAGTAACCAGACTGACCGCTCCATCCTGGCTGACGACAAGGGTGTTGCTATGGTTAACCTCACCGCCCGTAATGCTGGCGGGCAAATTGTCTAGGCTCCTGTTGTCAGGGGAGATTTCCAGGTTAAGTAAACCACCAGACTGGCCAATATGGATGGTTTGGCCTGGTTCTGGAGCGAATAGGGTCACTTCCCCACCGGGTGCGCTCAGCATCCCAGCATTGGTTACTTGGGGGGCTAGCAGTCTGAGGCTGTGTCCGTCTCGAACCGTGAGCTGACCGTGGTTAGTGATGCCGCCTGAGTGACTAAAGCCAAAATGGCTGGGCGCTGTGACCAATGTGCTGTAGTCAGGGTCGCTGAGCACTTCAAACCACTGGGTGTCATTGCCGAGATGGGTAGCGGTCGTGGCAGTAAAGGAACCACCGAGATCGAGACGGGCATTAGGGCCAAAAATCAGTCCGGCGGGGTTGACCAAATAGAGGTCGGCGCTGCTGCCGGTAATTTTAAGCAGGCCGTCAATGGTGGATGTCGTGCCACCGATGACCTGTCCGATGACTGTGTCAGTGGTAAGGGCTGTGATGAAGTTTGCGGTTTGCTGTTGTCCCAGGCTGAATTGGTCAAAACTATGGAAAATATTTCCTGCGGCTTGGGTGCCGCCGCTAATATCAATCACGTCCTGGTCTGAGACGCTGACCTGGGTGGTGGTGTCGGTGGGCAGAATGGTTTGGGCCAGCACAGGTGCTGTGGTTGCCAGGGCAATGCTACCGCCAATTACAGGCAGTAGTGTTAGCGCAACGGTTGCTTTGGTTAAGACTTCCATAGAGCACTGTCAGCCCAAATCGAGAGCAATTAAAAGTTTTAAGACTGGTATGGGGGATGGCGGGGGCAAAATCGGCAGCCTGGGCAGAACGGCGGGGCATTGTTTACCCTAGAGAGGTTCGTTTTTGGGGCTGTACTATGACTGCTCGTCTGTGTCTTGCGATCGCATCCATCCTCGGCGGTCTATCTGTTGCAGGCGGTGCCTTTGGGGCCCATGCACTCAAAGCTCAGCTAACCGAAAAGGCGCTGGCCACATTTGAGCTTGGCACTCGCTATCAGATGTATCATTCCCTGGCTTTGCTGCTGGTGGGACTTCTGTGGCTACAACTTCCGAATAATGGCTGGCTCAGCTACGCCAGCTGGTCATTCATTCTAGGGACGGTCATCTTTTCTGGCAGTCTGTATGGTTTGAGTTTGTCTGGGCTCAAACTACTGGGGGCGGTCACACCTATTGGTGGCGTATTTCTAATCATTGGTTGGGCATTGTTAGCCACTGCTGCAGTCTCTCTGACAAACTAATCTGACAACCTAAGGAATCTATTCCGTTTGCCGCTACTATGTGCCGTTTACTTGCCTATTTAGGAGAGCCCATCCCCCTTGACGAACTCATCTTTAAACCCGAGCATTCCTTGCTGGCTCAGAGCTATCAGCCCAAAGAACTAGAATTCGCTTTGCTCAATGCCGATGGCTTTGGTGTGGGCTGGCATCATCCTGACGATGCGGCGGCAGAACCCTTTGTGTATCGCAATGTATTGCCGATTTGGAATGATGCTAATTTGCCCCACCTGTGTCGTTATATTCGAGCGAAGTCCTTTGTGTCGAATATTCGCAGTGCCACCCCAGGGTTGCCGCTAGACTTCAGTAACTGTCAGCCGTTTCGCCATGGCCAGCTACTGTTTGTCCACAACGGCTATATTGATAAATTTCGCCAAACGCTTTACCGCCCCATGCGCGATCTGATTGGCGATGTCGCGTATCAAAATATTTATGGTCTGACTGACTCCGAGCATATCTTTGCGCTGATTACGCATCTGCTGGAGCTAGATCCCCGGTTGGACCTGCTGGGGGCGATGGAGCAGGCCATTGCCATGATTCAATCTTTGGCCAACCAGCATGGCGTGCGTGTTTCGGGCGTGATTATTTTGAGCGATGGCCACCGGCTGATAGCAGGCCGTTTTGATAACCAGGATAAGGCTCCTTCTTTTTACCTGTTACGTCAGCCCAAGGGTATTATTCTCGCGTCTGAACCATTATTTGAGGCAGATTGGGAGCCTCTGGCCCAGGACTATAGTGTGACCGTGGCTGCGAGCGATCTTAAACCTCATATCCATAGTTTTTCTAGCACCGCTTGATGTTGGTCGGGGGGTAAACATTGCGAATTGTGAGATCGCACCCTCAACGATCCCTTCAAACGAGAAGAAGATTGGCAAGGCAACCCCCGACAAATTGCTCTCAACGTGCTGGTGCAACAATTCCTGAGCACCCTAAAACCCTGGAACTGCTGCAGGACCGCGCCAAAAACGACAACGATGAGCAGATCAGAAAATGGGCGGTAAAACAGTTAGAGAAGTTAGAAACGCAAAACTAGCGATGCCGGAGTCCGAAAGGAGAGAGTTGAAAGGTCATGTTTTTAGTACCGCTGGTTTCGACTTCGCTCAACCAGCTATTCGATTTCGCTCGACCAGATGATTTTTGGAATTCTCTCAGTCGTTAAGGCGATCGCGCAGTTGGCGTTTAGAAGCGGTCTCTCCCTGCTCGTTGCAATCCTGCAAAAACTGATAAAGCAAATCCTTAGCAATTGCCGGAAACGCTAAGCTAGTTTGGGTTTCTTGATACTCACCCTCACGTAGCTGATAAATTCTGAGAACTTGACCGTCATAGCGCCAAAACTCGGGCACCCCCATCGCGGCATAGAGAGCATTTTTATCAATATCTGTGTGGGTAATATCTACCTCAACCACCAGATCGGGGGGAGGATCAACAGCTAGATTGACTGTCTTGCCGCGTACCAGTTGTTCGTTTGAAATGTAATAGCACTGGTCGGGTTCTGCACTCGCCAACAGCTCAGGCTTGTTTAGCCTGGTAGACTGCAAGCTTTTGAGATCCTGATTCATTTCTTCAGTGACGACATTGATAAATTGATCGATGCGGCTACTAGAACCTTCATGTTCTTCTAAAGGCGTCATAATTTCTAAGCAGCCATTAAAGTAAGTCAATCGAGTCGAACGGCGTTCTCCCAGAGCTGTCAGAATTTGCTCATAGCTCTGCCAGCTGACATTGCCTAGCAATACTCGTTGCTCGCCGGAGCGGGTAGCCGCTGGCGGTAGTGTGCTGACCATGAACAAAATCTCCTGACCGGGATGCTCATCGCTATTTTAGTGCGATCGCACATAAAACAGTTCTTACAAAACGAAATACCCGCAGGTTGCGTTTCGACTCCGCTCAACGCTCGAACCTAGGAAGTTGAGCGAAGTCGAAACCGATTTGCTCAGGGACATTATTTAGCCGCAGATTTCTTGGCGCACCTATCCCCTCAACTCAGGACCATCACGCCGTAGCAGGCTAAACATCTCCCCCTGGGCTGGCGTAATCATCATTCCCGACTCCGGAATCGTCACCAGCTGGCTCCAGAGCGCCTGCTCCGCATAGCGCAACACATGCAAACTGTGAATCACAGACCGTACCCCCTCCGGTGACCCAATTACCAGATGGCGCAATCGTTCTCGGCCCGTCTGAGCTGCCGGACTGGCCAGCAACAGCGGACTGGTCGCCTCCCCCTGACGGGCAGACGACACATACGGTAAATACAACATTGAGGGTTTCCTCCAAAGGGACAGGAAACCCAAAATTTGGCCGCTCCCAGACAATGTGCAGTTCGGAGCGGCCACGAGTAAAATGCTACTCAGCCGCCGAGACAGGCGTTATCTGTCTTGGGGGTCAGCTATTGGTGGGAGGCCCTAATCTCCTGCCAGTAGCGTCTCGACCAAAATTTTGGGGAACCAAGCTGCACGTACACAGCTATAGCAAAGTAAGGTAAACGATTCGGAGACCGGACGCAAGTAAAGTTTGTTACGTTTGGACCGCGATTCTTTACTGCGATCGCTCAACGCATTAGATTGCGCCCTGACAAAGCTTTTGCTTTGAAAAAGGTGGGATTGGATAAATGCGATAACGCTAAACACGTATGACCGGGAACTTTAAGAATAGTCTGATTGCCATAAAAGGGCGCTTTCAGCCGATATAGCTTTCAGAGTCACTATGAAGCGATTGAACTGCACTTGAACTGCGAGGCAGGCTATGAAAATTCAATTTGACCCCGAAGTGGATGCCCTGTATCTCCAGCTTTTGGAGGGTAAAGCGGTGGATTCGGAAAATATTGAGCCAAATATTGTGTATGACTACGACGCTAAAGATCAGATCATTGGGATTGAGGTGCTGCGGGTGGGTGCAAATTTGTCTGATTTAGCAACCAGGGCATTGCCCTTTCAACACTTTGACCAGCAGCTTAAATTTCTAAGCTTTTTGGAAACAATTGCTGATACTGAGCTGCAAGCAAAGCTCACATTTGCTAGACAGATTCTGCAAAATCAGCAGGTTTTTTTGCAGAGTGCTTGATAAAGGTAGGCTTGTCCGGATAGCAGTGCAAATAATTGCAACGTTGCAAATTGTGCGATCGCACTCCCCGCCTCAACCCAACGGTATAAAATACCACCGTAGAAAATTGGCACCATGCTTTGCGCTCCTTACTCGCGATCGCCCGTAGGATCGATGCATTCACCACTCAAATCGGAAAATTCGCCTACTGGCTAGTGCTGGCGATGATTGGCGTCGGCACCTGGAACGTCATTGGCCGCTATCTCGGTAATCTAGTCGGTCAAAATCTGAGTTCCAATGCGCTGATTGAAACCCAGTGGTACCTATTTGACATCGTCTTTTTGCTCGGGGCCGCCTACACCTTGCAAAAGAGCGGCCATGTACGAGTCGATGTGTTTTACGATCGCTGGTCCCGTCGAGGCAAGGCGCTGGCCGACTTGATTGGCACAGTGATTTTTCTAATTCCGTTTTCTGCGTTGGTGATCTACTTCTCCTGGGGGGCGGTGCTGAAGTCCTGGGCCGTGTGGGAAAACTCGCCGGATCCGGGGGGGCTGTTGCGTTTTCCCATCAAGACAATGATCTTGGTGAGCTTCGGTCTGCTGATACTGCAGGGGATTTCAGAAGCGATTAAGAACTGGGCGATTTTTACCGGACGTTGGGACGGTGAGCCTCTCAATCAGGGGGCCGATCATGCTGATTGACTGGTTGGGACCACTGATGTTTGGGGGGGCGCTGGTGCTCCTATCCCTGGGCTATCCGGTGGCGTTTTCCCTGGGCGGCGTGTCCATATTATTTGGCCTGATTGGCATTGCCTTCGGGGTGTTTGATCCGATTTTTCTCACCGCGATGCCGCAGCGGATCTTTGGCATCATGAATAACTTCACCCTGCTGGCCATTCCCTATTTCATCTTTATGGGGGCCATGCTAGAAAAATCCGGCATTGCCGAAAACCTGCTGGAAACCATGGGCAGCCTGTTTGGTCGGCTGCGGGGTGGTCTGGCGATCGCAGTCGTCGTCGTTGGAGCCCTGTTGGCTGCAACAACCGGCGTGGTGGCCGCGACCGTGGTGACCATGGGGCTGATTTCCCTACCGACGATGCTGCGCTACGGCTACAACAAAGATGTGGCGACTGGAGTAATCGCCGCCTCAGGCACCCTGGGCCAGATCATTCCCCCCAGTATTGTGCTGGTGGTCCTGGCCGATCAGCTGGGGGTGTCCGTTGGAGATTTGTTCTTAGGCTCATTTATCCCAGGTTTGCTGATGGCCGGAGCCTTTGTGGTGCATGTAGCCATCATGGCCTTTGTCCGGCCTGACCTGCTGCCCGCTCTGCCCCCGGAACTGCTCAAAGTTCGCGGTAAAGCCCTAGCGCTTAAGGTACTAAAAGTCATGGTGCCGCCGCTGGTACTGATTCTGCTAGTGCTGGGCAGCATTTTCTTTGGCGTGGCCACACCAACGGAGGCCGGAGCGTTGGGTGCCGTTGGCGCAATCGTGCTAGCGGCCTGTAACCGACAGCTGACCATCCGCAGTTTGCAAGAAGTCTGCGATAGCACGCTGCGCACCACCACCATGGTGATTTTTATTCTGCTAGGCTCGACGGCGTTTAGTCTGGTGTTTCGCGGCCTACGGGGGGACAGCTTTATTTTTGATGTCCTGACCAACTTGCCAGGGGGCGATGTCGGCTTTTTGATTGTCAGTATGCTGACGGTCTTTATTCTCGGATTCTTTATTGATTTCTTTGAAATTGCTTTTATCGTAATCCCCCTATTTGCGCCGGTAGCGCAGCAGTTAGGGATGGATTTAGTGTGGTACGGGGTGATTATTGGAGCCAATATGCAAACGTCATTTTTAACACCACCCTTTGGGTTTGCGCTGTTTTACCTGCGGGGGGTGGCTCCAAAGGATGTATCCACGGGAAATATCTACCGGGGTGTGGTGCCATTTATTGCGTTGCAGTTGGCGGTGTTGGTGGCGATTATTGCGTTTCCTGGTTTGGTGAATTGGCTACCGTCGATCAGCCAATAATCTACGATGGGGGGCTATTAAAACAGCTTGAATGATTAAGTCTAATACTGTGGTTAGGGTGTCAGCGCCGTTGATGGTCTGAAGGAGTTGAATGAAATCGACATTGAAGCAGGGCAAGCTAATCAGCTGGCAAGATGAGCGCGGCTTTGGCTTTATTCGTCCGGTAAGTGGCGATAAAAAGGTCTTTATCCATGTTTCAGAATTAAAAGGCTCAACGCGTCGACCTCAGCAAGGAGATATGATTTGCTATCGCACTACGGTTGATGAAGAGGGTCGAATCTGCGCTTGTAATGCCTTTGTTGTCGGTGCAAGAAAACAAGCGACACCCCCACCGTCTTTGAAGCCTCGTGCCCGTGCTAGCCGTTCTGGTCTGCATCCACTTCCTTTCGTAGGGTTTGCTTTACTGGGTAGTCTGCCCCTATTTGGCGCTGCTCGTTTAGCTTGGACAGGCGAAAGCTTCATCCCACTAATGTTTTATGCGGTCATGGGTTGCTTGACCTTTGGTCTGTACGCAGAAGATAAAACTCGTGCTCAAACTGGAAAATGGCGAGTTTCAGAAAAAACCCTGCATCTATGTGAATTTATGGGGGGATGGACAGGCGGCTTTGTTGGTCAGCAGCTATTGCGCCATAAGAGTCGAAAACAGTCCTATCAATTATTTTTTTGGATTATTATTGGCCTCCATATGATTGGTTGGCTTGGTTGGTTTCTGGGGCTAGGGCCTCAGTAGGGGCGTTCCATGGCACGTCTGTACATTGGGGAAATCCAGAAGGATATGGCTGCACGTATATTTATTGGTAATTGAGTGAACTCCTATGAGTAATTCATCAGTAAGGAAGCGGATTCTTTGGCTCCAGGTTCTAGGTCTAGCCGCTGTTCAGGGGGCTATTTCCCTGACCTGGGTGATCTACAACCTGTATTTAGATGATTTGCTGCTCACCTTAGGCTTTTCTGCCGGTTTGGCCACACTGCTGCTGGTGATTGAAAATGCCATGGGGGCGGTAATGGAACCTCTGATGGGCAGTTTTTCAGACCGGCGGCAGCATTGGGTCGGCAGTCGTTTTCCCCAGATTGCCTTGGGATTGATTGTGTCAGCGATTTGCTTTTTCGGAATTCCGTTGATAGTGGTGGTGGGCGGGCTGTCTCTAAAGTCCTTGCTACCGTTTGCTTTGGTGGCCTGGGCGCTGGCAATGACTATTTTTCGCAGCCCGGCGCTGTCCCTGCTGGGGCGCTATGCTTTTGAGGCAGATTTACCCCAGGCCGCTAGTGTGTTGACCATGGTAGGCGGCGTTACCGGTGCCATGGCTCCCCTGGCCAGTGAGTTTATTTTGGATTTGGGTCCCTTTGCAGCGTTTTCGATTGGCACAGTCGTTTTGCTACTGGCGGCCTTGG
>NZ_JADEXP010000093.1 GCF_015207065.1 Leptolyngbya cf. ectocarpi LEGE 11479
AAGTTTTTATTTCACCCTGCCTGTAGCCACTGACACAGCATAACTCAACTACTGCATGCGGTTATCGCGAGAGTATTTTTATGATAGACCATACATTTCAAAGATCTCAGCTGCAGTCATATTATTGGTTTGATTGGCAAAACTATAAAACGAAGGTTTTTTATCGATAAAAACTTGGCTGTCGAACACAAAAGGCGCTTGATCATCAAAAAGCCCGACCGGGACCATATGCTGATTACTCCCTTTTAATCGATAAAATAGATGACTCCCACATTTATTACAGAAGCCACGTTCTGCCCAGTCCGACGAGTCATACACTGTAATATTCTCTTCCCCTTTGAATGCAATGCCTGTGCCACAGTCTACTTCCATAAATGGTCCGCCACCCCATTTTCTACACATGTCGCAATGGCATGCGCCTACCTTTTTACTGAAGTTACTCGTAGTAAAGCTTACAGCACCACATAGACAACTTCCGTTTTTATCAGCTGGTTCTGTCATATTGCTCTCCTGACTTTGGTGGATATGATAAAAGAGGACACAACCTATTTTATCTCCTCACTGTTTTTATGACGCGAAAAGAGAACCATAAACTACCCCACTTATGGTGGCCATCACTACAACTAAGGCAATAAACACCACTGTTTTTTTCGTCCCTAAGATGCTGTGAAGGGCTAGCATATTGGGCAGTGATAGTGCTGGCCCTGCTAACAGTAGGGCTAGAGCAGGGCCTTGCCCCATGCCGTTACCAATTAAGCCCTGCAAAATCGGCACTTCTGTCAGGGTGGCAAAGTACATGAAGACTCCTGCAAGGGCGGCAACCAGGGGAGATTGAGAAAATCGCAGAGCTAGTACCACTGTCACACTACTAACCAGCACCACTTTGCCTGGATTAAGCTCAAACCAAGCAACGAGTACGAATGCGAGTAAGAGCGCACAAATACCCGTAATCAACCACTTAGCAGCATAGACACTGTACCAGAGTCCCACCGTCGCAGCGGGTTGTGCCCAATTTGCAAATACTAAAATACCCACCATGGTCAAAAAGAACAGGGTATTTTGCCAGAGGGGACACGGGTTACCTCAGATTCTAGCATTCCAGCCTGAGCTTCGATTTTTTCCAGTTCTTCTTTGCGGAAAATAAAGGCCATTGCCAGACCAATCACGACACTAAATACAATGGCCCCGATTGCCCTGGCAATCCCCAACTTAAGCCCTAAAACACGGGCTGTTAAAATAATGGCTAAAACATTAATGGCAGGCCCTGAGTAGAGAAATGCGGTTGCAGGGCCTAACCCCGCACCCATCCGATAAATGCCTGCGAACAGGGGCAAGACGGTACAAGAACAGACTGCCAATAGAATCCCGGAAACTGCAGCCACCCCATAAGCCAAAATTTTGTTGGCTTTTGCACCCAAGTACTTCATTACAGTATCTTGGCTGATGAAAACTGCGATCGCACCAGCAATAAAGAACGCCGGAATCAAACACAGTAGCACATGCTCTTGCGCATACCAGCGGACTAAATACAGCGCTTCAAAAAATGCATTCCTTACTCGAATAGAATTTTGAATTGTCTCGACAGGTAAATAGAAGCACGACAGGAAACCCAACCCAATTAGCACAAGGGACTTCCATTCCCCTTTCCAGAAATGCATAGTGATACCTCAAGATAACTAAGCAACTTACAACAAGGATTGAATTTTTTCTGGATCAATGACTTTACCTTGACTGAGAACTCTGCCATCAATAACAAGGGCTGGCGTTTGCATCACACCATGATTGATAATCTCCATGGTGTCTGTAACGTGATAAAAATCTCCCTCTAAGCTGAGGGCAGACAGTGCCTCTTTGGCGTTGGCTTCTAATTGCTTACATTTATTGCAACCTTTACCCAAAATCTCGACTTTGTGTTTTCGCATAGTTGTAGCCTTCTATATTAAGTCCAATTGAGTCCAAATTTTGTCAGTGTCTAAATTTTCATGGCTTTGTATTGCGTTTAATCTTTCTAGTCTTAGCCATAGACTAGATGAGGAAGTTGAGTAATTCATGAAGACATTCAAAGCACAATCTTCCTCGTGTTTTAAATCCTTAATCTTGTTTGGAAAGAAGACATCCAACACCTTGAATTGCTGTTTGAAGCGGCCAAAACAACGGACATTTTCTCACATCAATCAGTCAATTACGTTTGGACTTGCAATGTTTTTCTGAACCCCCTCACAAGATGTTCATCTTTTTGTTTCAGGCTTAGGATGTGGGAAAAGACCGTGGTGAGAATTCCTGTTCAGGAGGGCCTATGAAGATTGTCAAGATTCTTGGAGGATTGATTACTGCCTTAGTCTGTATCGGCGTTTTTGGGCTGGCGGGCCGCTGGAACTGGTACCGAGGTTGGGCCTTGGTTGGGCTGCTGATTATTGGCCGCCTAGTGAGCATGCCTTACCTGTGGCGCAAACTCCCGAGCTAATGAAGCAACGGGGACAGTTTGGTGAAGGGACCAAAACCTGGGATATGGTGTTGCTAACAGTCTTTGGGCTCACGTTTCTGGCAATCCCCATTGTGGCTGCCCTGGACATTCGCCATCAATGGTCAGAAATGCCCCTCTGGCTATGGCCGTTGGGTGCTGTTTTGTATGCCGGCTTTGTGGCCGTGATTATGTGGTCCATGGCGGTGAACCCTCATTTTGAGAAAACGGTCAGAATTCAACGAGATCGCAACCATCACGTGATCGACACTGGCCCCTACGGCATCGTCCGCCATCCCGGCTATGCCGCCATCATCTTCGGATTAGTACTGGTTATGCCCCTGCTACTGGGCTCATGGTGGGCCTTTATTCCAGCCATTCTCACGACACTCTGCTTAGTCCTACGTACCGCCTTAGAAGACCGCACCCTATATCAAGAACTGTCGGGCTACAAAGACTACACACGCAAAGTCCGTTATCGACTGTTACCCGGCCTGTGGTAAGCGCGGAGTAGGAATGGATGCCTGAGGGTTGGGTGTCAGCCAATCGCCGTTTCCAGATACCTCATAGCAGCTTTCTGAAAGCGAGTGGCATCACCGACTACGGTCTCGCGGCTGGCATGGAGAAACGATAGTCGTCCTCCCACTGTGATCACACCGACCATCTTCTCTTCGACGTCTGAGTAAAACAGAGGACCGTACACGCCCTCAAGTTTAAGTGGTCCGTAGCTTGTCGGGATGTCGAATCGACCCACATTGGTCAGTGCATATCCATAGGTGATCTGGTGCCAGCCCATCTTGCGCAAGAATTGGTTCGGTATGGCACCGTCTAGCAGTCCGTACTTTCGGAAGTAGAGCGAATCGAGCAGAGTCGGGTGGATCTGTTCCGAGGAGAGCATTCGAAAGAGGTTGGTCCTGGCAAGTTCTTTTGAAATTCTAGAATGTATCTTCCTCGTGTTATCCCAGAATGATCTCTGGGGAGAGTACGGCAGTTTCACCGTCAAAGACGAGGCGTAGAATCCGAACGATTCTCCTGCGGAGCTGCGGAGCTGTTCACAGGTGTTCACCGCCAACGCCGATCGCTGGCGATATCGTCGCCGGTCGATTTGATCGTCGTACTGGGCTGCCAGGAATGCGGTCCATAGAGCCGAATTGACCGTCACCTGCTCGGCACGGCTGCGTTCAACCAGGTTCGCCGTAGCGTCGGAATCCATGGCCCATGCCAGCACCTGCATTTTTGTGTTGCGCCGCCAGAACTCCTCGTGCAAACGATGCATGTCGGACCAGGAGAACCGAATGTCTCTTGCCGCCCATTTCTGATTGATTAACCCGATGATAAATCGCTGAAGTGCAGGGGTAGACGGAGGCTTGACCACTGTACTACGGTCAATCGGTGGGGGAACCACAGGCCCCGTGAGTTTCTTTTTCGGTTCCGCGAGGCACCTAAGCAAGTCACGCAGCAGATACCCCAGCGACATGCCGTCGCAGATGACATGATGCCCACACAGGATGATGTCACACATACTCTCTGAGTGGATGAGTGTGGCCCGCACGAGCGGCCCGGTTTCCATCGGAAACGACGTGCGTAATTCGTCTTTTACACGGGCAAGCCATTGATCGTCGCTCTCACGAGGTTCCACGTGGACCTGTATGGGAGGAACACCCTGACTTGTAAACGTGCCAGTGCCATCGTCCTCGATCTGGGCAAGGACAGCTAGGAGTGGATGGCGTAGCCTTAGTTGCTCTAGTACCGCTGCTACTTCTGACGGATCGACAGTTCCTTGCACCCGACCTAGGATACATCCCTTAATACAACTCTTGCTACTCCACTCATAGTAGGAAGTCGTTTTCTAGCTTAGCATTATGGATCCTGAGTAAGGGTGTCTCAGATCCACCCGGACCACCATGCACATAAACCAGAAGTGGCGCAGTGTGCGATCGTCCCCTCAAGAGCACATATTGCTCAACACCTCCGAGCCTCACTCGGCATTCCTCTGCGATTGAGTCTGGCAAGACGTTGCCAGCAGTGTCTAAGAAAGGAGACGTACTGGTTCGCGACGTCAAGACGATGGCACTTGTTGCCAACCCGATTATCAAGACCACACATGAAACAAGAATCCAGTGCATCAACAGATATCCCTGGGCTAAAGTGACAGCGCCGATCCATGCTTCCTATTTCTTGTCCTTCTTACTTGAACCCAGTCGAAGAGACTGCCGACTGCCTTCTTCAGGACGCCCAAGCGCACAGGATAGTAATAGTCAGATTCGAACCAGCCCTTGTCCTTGTAGTATCGGTAGTCATAATTGGTATCATCAAGCTCCAGCCGCATACCTGTTCGGGCCATCCTGAAACCCATAAACTTGAACAACGATGGCACAGGATATTCCGACTTAACCAGTCGTTTATAGAACCGTTGACTATGCTTCGCAAGGGCCCTGTCTATCTTCAGTTTTTCCTGCTCCGTCATTGGCTCAAGCGCTGTGAGGCAACTCCCTTTGACAGTGTTGAAGCCCATAACGTTGCCGACTAAATCAGGGTAGCTGACAATTTCGTCGCCGCCGCCGATGCCTTGGGCAACAATGCTGGTGAAGGTCTTCCCGAAGAAGCGTGGGCGATGGCAGATAAAGCCAAGCCTCTCGAGAAATACCTTCATGATGCCAGAGACGTGGAACACATAGTTTGGCGTGGCGAAGACGACGCCATCAGAGGCCATCATCTTCTCGATAAGCACGTCCCGGTCGTCCTTCAAGGGACAGGACGCCTCACCCTTGGCGAAGCACTGCTTACACCCTCTACAGGTTCCGAGGTGATAATCGCTGAGAGCGACGATCTCGCACTCGACATCACCTAGCGACTGCAGGTGATCCAGGAATTGGCAGACGGCATTGTATGTATGCTTCTTGCGAGCAGTTCCAATAAATGCAGTAACTTTTTTCATCTGATTAGAGAATGCATCCAGTCTTTTCCTCCTCATATTTAATTCTGGAATAAAAAGATGAGAATTTTGTGAGGAAGTCAAAAAACTGGATAACTATAACGATAGCCAACGTTGTGAACTATGTGCGCCGAGCTATAGTTTCCAAGATTCTGACCATGAGCGATGAAAACGTGGATGGTTCTTCAAATGGAGGACGATGACCTGAATGTTCAAAGATAATTTTCTCCTTTAGTGGTGCTTCAAGTATTTCAAACCATTCGTTTGCTAAAATAGCCCGACCCCGTGCCTCATATTTACCCAACACTAGATATACTGGCACTTCAAGAATGGGAATATCTTTGCGAAAGTCAATATCCTGAAGCTGAGGATAGAGAATAGAAAAAGTGTCGATAAGACCTCGCATCCCATTGACACGATCCATAAATGTGTTTTCAGGGACAAACAGGTTGAATGGCATCTCCTGACTAGTGCCAAATTTTGGGTACGCGTTCCAGTCATGCTCATGCAAGAAAACAGGCTCATACTTGAAAAAGTCTTTGTAAGGTGGAGGCCCGTTTTGGTTCAGGGTAGTGAGCAGAGCATCGTTATTTGTCTGCTCTGCCCAAGCTATAGTGTCTTTGTAGAAAAGGATATCAGTTTCTCGCAAACTGATCATTTGCCCAGTCCCCACATAGGCATAGAATAGTTCGGGGTGTTGCTGTACAGCTAGTGTTCCTAAAATAGTTCCCCAGGAATTACCAACCAGGTAAATCTTGTCTGTGTCGAACCGGCTTCGCAAGTAGTTGGTTAACTCAATAGTATCCTTTACCATCTGATTAAGAGTTAGGGTTTCGACTGGCTCCATAGCCGCATAGGATTTCCCCGTGCCGCGCTGATCCCAAGTCACTACGACAAAGTGCTGTTCGAGGCTGGTGTCGGCACGCATAGCTCCCAAGTCAGTACCTCCAGGGCCACCCGCTAGATATAACAAGACAGGATTCTTCTGCTGTTTTCCTCGAATCATCACCGTCTGGTGATGCCCCCCAATGGGTATGGCTCTCAACTCAGTAATGCTGCCAGGTAAAGGCTCTCCGTTGGTGCCGACAATCGGAGCAGTTGTCGCGGACTGGGCAATAAAGTAAGCGAGTATAATCAGTGCCAGAGTAGCAAGACTAGTCAATATCCAGCCTATGCCTCCGACAGGAGCTGATCGCTCTCTTCCTAGGTAAAGGGCAAGCCAGATCCCGTGAAGAGTTCCTAAGGCCATGGGAAGCAAGACAAGCATACCGTGGACTAGACGTCCTAGAATAAACGCGATGATACCGTAAGTTGAACCTAGATGAATGCTGCCTACGGTAGGAACATCAATTCCCAGTCGAGCAAGTTCAAACACAGCAACAAATACTGTCAGTAAAACCAGTGTGTTCCATCGGTTAGCGGTAATCAGCCCTACAACTGCGCCAATGGCAAAAGCAATAGCCATGGATAGCAAGGCCTGGATTGTTGTGATGGGGCCACGAGGGGTAAGCCAGGCACTGACTATTCCAGAACTAGTGACTATACCTACCGTAATAGCTAACCCTATTTGCCAATTCAACCAAAGGGACTCTAATGTTGCAGACATAGCAAAGTATTCTCTATATTTAATTGGGGTTCTTCTAGCGATTGTTGACTATTCGGTTGAGCAAACCATGAAGGGAATCATTTGAGTCCCGCCTGAGCTTTGCCCGTTAGTTTCATCTCTTGAAATGTGGCAATTATTTTAGAGCCATCAGGGTTAAGCCACTCATAGGTAATTGCGATCGCATCATTCGATAATTTTTGCGTTTTGATCTCTGCACCAAAGCCAAGCATATGTTCTACAGCCAGTAGATGCATGCCAGGGGTCAATTGCTCATATTGAGCCAACGTAACAACAGCATATTCCTGAGAAAGACGGTGATGCACAATGCTAATGCGGAGGGCAACTAACCCAAACTCTGCCACCATAGGACGCAATGGCAGTAGCTGTGGTGGAAACAGTAGTCTCGGCATCACTAAAAGAAACAAACCCAACACCAATGCTAAATCTATTAGTGGTTCCCGTGGCTGCCCATGGGTTCCCACCAGAACTTTCGTCTCAAAGTGAGGCTTGTGGTGGTGAGGTCCATGGTCAAATCGTTGGTCCCACAGGTGCCTGTGAGGGCCTACCAGGACTTTCGTCTTAAAGTGAGGTTCGTTATCTTTTCCGATAGAGTAGTGTCATCTTTCCTAAGCACCTTAATCAAAACAACGAATTTTAGGTCTAAGGTACCTTACTGGTACCTAGCTAGTACATCTAAGATACAAAGAAATTATGGGGAATCTATGATTACTTGCAGAATAGGACGACTTCAATGACAGAATCAGCAACCGATATGATCATCATTGGTGCTGGTATTGCCGGGTTGGCTGCTGGCTGCTATGCCCAGATGAATGGTTATCGCACCAAGATTTTTGAGCTACATAATCAGCCAGGTGGTCTCTGTACCGCGTGGCAACGCCGGGGATATACCTTCGATGGCTGCATTCACTATCTATTTGGCTCTGGCCCAGGACAGCCCTTTTATCAACTTTGGCAGGAATTAGGCGCAATTCAGGGACGACAGTTTGTCCACCATGATCAGCTGACGACACCCTACCAATACTGGCAACGCATCTATGGTCGCGCTATCTACAACGCAGAAGAAATCCAGGAGTCTGGCATTTTGATTGACCAGTTGGAACAGTTTTACCCCGGGATCAAGGCAGATATTGAATTTGTAGATGTAGCCACACCCCTCAGCTATGAACGCTACACAGGTAACTGGCAAGGCTCAAGCTGCGGCTGGTTACTAAATAAGCAAACAATGCCATTATTGATCACAGGTTTGCCAAAAACATTGCCAGGTCTCCATCACTTTTATCAAATCGGGCAATGGGTAGAACCAGGAGGTAGCGTTCCTGTAGTAGCAATGTCGGGTCGCAACATTATTCAACAGATTTGTCATGAAGATCGCAAGACATTCATGACAACAATTCCACAATAATCCCAGAGGAAACCAGCGGCGGTTTGTAACCTAACATGTCAGCAGTCAACTTACACAAAGCTATCGGTTGCATAAACCATCTAAACCCTTCATAACTTTCTCAAGTTCTGAGTTTAATCTTTAGGTGTTCCAATCAGGTACTCGTTGCTTTAAAAAGGAAGGTGCGTCATGGATGCTAATCGTAGGCCGGCTCAAGCTACTAGTCAAAGCAATAGAAAACCCATCTCCAAAGAGGAAAAAACTAACCCTCAAGAAAATCTGGCGACCTACACCAGTGAAGTAAAACATCGATATAACGAACTAAATCAAAAGATGTATGCTGAACTAGAGAACAAGCTTTCAGGATGGTTTGAAGAGTTTCAGCAGGTTGTTGAAGGCCATAAACGTCATCCCTGGAAATGGCTGACTGGCTTAATCCTTATCATATTCCTGGGACTGAATGGGTTCCTCTACTATAAGCAAGCGCAGCAAATTCAGCAGCTCAATAATTTAGTTGAACAACTTACTCCAGCTGAACCATCCGATGGAGAGAATTGAGTCAGTAGAGCCTTCGCTGCCATGCATCCTTAGAGAGGAGAGTATATGTGGCACAGGCTGAGGGAGCTTTCCTGCTGTGGTCATGGCAAATTTGCCATATAATCTGACAAATTTGCCATGAAGATCGCAATGCAATCTTTTCGTTCCCAGCCCTGGCATGCTAGGGCGTCCGAAACTGTTTTCGACATCCTACAATCTAGCTCCCATGGCCTTACCCAATCGGAGGCTCAATGGCGACTACAGCAGGTGGGTGCCAATCATCTGCCCCGACAGTCTGGTCCTAGCCATTGGCAGCTGCTCCTACGACAGTTTCGCAGCCCTCTAATTTATATCCTGGGTATTGCTGCGCTGGTATCAGTGGCCATCGGCGATCTCAAAGATGCTGGATTTATCGTGGCCGTTCTTATTCTAAATGCCGCCATTGGCGGATATCAAGAATGGCGCGCAGAACAAAGCAGCCGGGCACTACAGCAGCTATTGAAAATTCGCGCAGCTGTTATGCGAGACGGAGAAGTATGTGAGATCGATGCCGACGATGTGGTACCAGGAGATGTGGTGTGGTTAGAGTCTGGCAATCGCATCCCCGCTGATATCCGCCTGATTCATACCCACAATCTGGAAGTGGATGAATCATTATTAACGGGAGAATCGCTAACTGTTCTCAAACACTCCCGTTGGATCGGAGAAGAGTCTACTCCCTTAGCCGACCATCTCAATATGGTATATGCAGGGTCCATGGTGGTTCGCGGTCGAGGGCGCGGCATCGTTGTCGCCACAGGAGCCGCTACTGCAGTCGGGCAGCTGGCCCTAGACATGATGACCACGACGGTTGGCAAGCCTCCGTTACTCAAGCGCATGGAACAGTTTAGTCAGGTTGTGGCCCTATCAGTGGTGATCGCAGCGGTGGGTATTGCCTGGCTAGGTATCCTTAAGCACGGGTATAACCTGATTGAAATGTTCTTATTCAGTATTGCCCTGGCTGTGTCTGCGATTCCAGAAGGATTGCCCGTAGCGTTAACGGTGGCCCTATCCGTCACCACCCGGCGGATGGCCAGACGAGGGGTCATTGTGCGGCGCTTACCAGCAGTTGAAGGTCTGGGCAGCTGCACCCTGATCGCCAGCGATAAGACTGGCACACTCACCTGCAATGAATTGACGGTGCGTCAAATTTACCTTCCTAATGGCGAGGGCTTCGAGGTCACGGGTGAGGGATTTACACCCGTTGGGCAGGTGTTATTCCAGGGACAGATCATTACACCGGATCATGTGGCCTTAGATCGCATCGCGCGGGCAGGCGTGCTATGCAATGAAGCCGATTTGCACCACAGCGATGGCCAGTGGACCTGGCGGGGAGATCCTACAGATATTGCCTTATTGACCATGGCCCATAAATTAGGCTGGAGTCGTGAACCCACGTTGAACCTGTATCCCCAGGTCAATGAAATTCCGTTTGAGCCAGAGCATCAGTTTGCGGCTACTTACCATGTCATTGAGAACGAGGTACATGTATTGGTCAAAGGGGCTCCTGAGCGTCTGCGCACCATGTGTGAGGTGTCGTCTGGACCATCACCCTGGGATTGCTCTCATCAGATGGCCAAACAGGGCTATCGGGTATTGGCCCTAGCCGAAGGTGTGGCTCCCAGCAGCCTCGACTCTACCCAGGTGCCGCCCGAACCTTCTAAGCTAAAACTGCTCGGATTTGTTGGCATGATCGATCCTCTCAGACCTGGGGTAAAAGATGCGATCGCATCTTGCCATGCAGCTGGCATTGCTGTGTGGATGATTACAGGCGATCATCCGGCGACAGCGTTAGCCATTGCTCAAGATTTGAATCTTGCCACCACCGCCAGCCAGGTCGTTACCGGACAAGCGTTAGCAAACCACTCAGACATGCAACAGCTGATCCAAACGACCTGTGTGTTTGCCCGCATCGCTCCCCATCAAAAGCTGCAGCTGGTCAATGCCGCCCGAGCCTCCGGGCATTTTGTGGCAGTCACCGGCGACGGCATTAATGATGCGCCCGCCCTACGAGCTGCCAACATCGGAATCGCCATGGGCAAAGCAGGTACAGATGTCGCCCGTGAAGCAGCAGAACTGGTAATCAGTAACGACAATTTCACCACAATTGTGACTGGCATAGAAGAAGGACGAATTGCCTACGACAATATCCGCAAGGTAATATACCTATTGGTATCGACAGGGGCTGCCGAGATTATTTTGCTGAGTCTAGCTGTGGCAACCGGCCTACCGTTACCGTTGTTGCCCGTGCAGCTGCTCTGGCTCAATTTAGTCACCAACGGCATTCAAGATGTAGCACTGGCTTTTGAACCAGGAGAAAATGCAACCCTGCACCGCCGCCCCAGGTCACCTCGTGAACCCATCTTTAATCGACTGATGATTGAGCGCACTCTGCTTGGAGCAATGGTGATGGGTGTGGTTGGCTTTGTTACCTATAATTGGATGCTCGCAGCAGGACAGCCCGTTCCTGTTGCCCGCAACACGCTGCTGTTGTTAATGGTGTTGTTTGAGATAGTACATATTGGTAACTGTCGCTCAGAAAGTAAGTCGGTGTTTCAGCTATCTCCCTTACGGAGTCCCATCCTGCTAATGGGCACGACTATCGCATTTTTAGTCCATGTGCTGGCGATGTATATGCCGCTAGGACAGAGCTTACTGGCCATTGAGTCTGTCAGCCTTGAAACCTGGGGGATATTGATTCTTCTAAGTTTGTCAGTACTGGTACCCATAGAGTTACATAAACTCAGCCGGTTTCAAGGTTCCAAAGATCGAAAAAGAGCTTTCCATTAAAACTCAACCACTATGCACTGAAAGTACATAGGTTCTAGAAAGGACTGAAAGTCCCAGCTTTCGAACAGGTCCGAAAGTACCTAGAAAGACAAATCCGGAATGGATGATGCTAAAGCCTTGCACTGAAAGTGCATAGTTTTTAACTAGCGTGTCTGGGACCATAAAATAGATTGGCAAAACCTGGCTTTGCTAGCCTGCTAAGTATCAGCTTCTCTAGATAATTAAGGCACCTCTCAATGATTATCTGTTGTTTCCGGTAGTGGCAAGGGCTTATCAACATCTGGGAGACTGACATAAATCGTCTCTAGGTTGATCAATCGCTCTTCGAGTGACTTAACAGTCTGAGCTAACTGAACATCCTCTCGCCGATGTTTATCAGAGGTCAACCATACTGATGCCGTTCCACCCGCAGCACCAAGGACTACCAGAAAAGGTAATAAAATTCCACTTTCAGTAATGGCAACGATGGGAATACACACCCCTAACATGCCAATGGCACAGCCCCAGATGGTGCCTGTCGCTCGAACTTTTGGATCTTCCTCAGCAGATTTATGGCCCATGGTATTTTCTTCAGCCTCAACAATACAAAGCTACTTAAATCTCTTGAGTTCAGAATTGTCTAGTGGAAAGGACTTGAGTGGATAGCTCTTGAAATCTTTACTCTTTATCAATCAAGGGGCTAACCGTTGAATCTGCCAGTTATCCATCTGAGAATCATGACTCTTTCGGCTATACAAAAATCGATCGTGCAATCGATTAGGACGTCCCTGCCAAAACTCCATTCGATCGGGAACAACTCGGTATCCCCCCCAAGAACTTGGCAATGGAATTTCGTGATTAGAAAATTTTCGTCGTATCTCATCAAATTTCAGTTCCAACAACTTCCGCGATGTGATCACCTGGCTCTGTTGTGAGCACCAGGCACCTAGCTGAGCACCTCTAGGACGTAATGAAAAGTAAGCTAAGGACTCTGCTGTTGACACTTGCTCAACTCGACCTTGAATCTCTACCTGACGCTCAAGTGGCAACCATAAGAATAACAACGATGCTACTGGATGTTGTTTAATATGCTTAGCCTTGCGACTACTGTAATTAGTAAAGAACACAAATCCATTCTGGTCAAAATACTTGAGCAATACGGTTCGTTGGGTTGGTCTTCCGTTTGGAGACACCGAGCCTAATACCATGGCATTAGGCTCGGGTAGATCTGCTTGATTGCAGGCATCCTGAAACCACTGCTCAAAAAAGAGCATTGGATCATCTGGTAACTGTTCGCGACGCAGCTCCCATTGGCTATACTCTTGTCGCAGTTGTTCAATTCCCATTGGCTACTTACATATAGCTACCCTCATCTTTCAACTGTGGAATAATAAGATGAGGATGTTATGAAGGAGCTAATTAAGCCATATCTCCACAGGATCATCATAATTGGCTGCTAAGAATAGGTAGAACCCAGGTCCTTCTGCTCTGACAGGATGTAATGCTACATATGCTTTGCTCTAAACTTTCTAAGGAGTCTAATTTGGTGAGTAGTGAGTTTGCGACTCAGCGTGGGCTTGCATGACTGACCAGTCTCTCAGAAGATCGTTAATAGGACCGTTTGAAAAGCTGAAGATGCTTGCTGATTCACCATCTCCAAATTCGCTAACTCTAATTAATCGAGCCATTATCTCCACACCACTCACGGTAACGGCTGATGCTCTGCTTGGGGATGCGATCGCACAGATGCATCAAGCCAAAAGCAGCTATATCCTCAGCACCGACCAACAGCGCCCCGTTGGCATTTTCACTGAGCGAGATCTGGTACGGCTCCTGGCCTCAGGGCAATCGACCATAGGGATGACACTCGCCACAGTCATGACCCAAGAGCTGCTTACCCTAGCCGCCGAAGACATCAAAGACGTCTTTGAAATCTTGCACCTGATGAAAAAAAATCGGGTACGTCATCTACCCGTAGTTGATGAACTCGGTAAGTTAACAGGCGTCATTACTCGACAAAGCCTGCGGGAGGCCCTCCCCCCCTCCAGCCTCCTAAAATTCAGATTAGTCAAAGAGGTCATGGAGTCAAAGGTCGTTTGCGCGCCCCAAGCGACATCGTTACTGACCCTAGTGCAACAGATGGCTGAACACAGGGTCAGCTGTATAGTGATTGCAGACTCTAATCATCGCCCCGTCGGCATCGTCACCGAGCGAGACATTGTACAGTTTCAAACCTTGGGCACTAATTTTAGTCAGACCCAGGCTCAGACTGTGATGAGCAGCCCTCTGTTGCCCATCCAGCCCCATGATTCACTCTGGATGGCCCACCAGCAGATGACCCAAAACCACGTGCGGCGTTTGGTGGTCTGCATGCCTGACAAAACATTAGCCGGTCTGATTACCCAAAGCAGCCTATTGAAGACTCTTGATCCCAACGAAATCCAGCAGGTAGTTGAACTATTACAGCAGGAAGTAGAACAGCTACGCTCAGAAAACCAAACCCTCATAGAAGATCGTACCTGTGAGCTAGAAAACCAACTGCGTCTAAGCCAGCAACTAGAGCAAAGCCACAGCCGCCTGACAGCAACCAATGTCACGTTAACAACGACCCTACAAGCCCTCCAAATAGCTCAACAGAACCTACGTCAGGCAAATGCCGACCTGGAAAACCAAGTCGAAACGCGGACCGCAGACCTACGTCAGGCCGAACATCGCTGGCGTACCCTGCTAGAAAATGTGCCGCTGGTGGTCGTTGGCCTTGATCATGACGGCAAAGTCACCTATGTCAACCCCTTTCTCCTAGAGCTAACAGGCTATACCGCTTCACAAGTACTCGGAAAAGACTGGTTTGAACAGTTTGTGCCCTCATTTGAACAACCTCGGCTTACTCAATACTTCCAACAGTTACTCACCCAGTCAGATACCGCTATACAGTATCAGAACATCATCGTGACCCGATCCGGTGAAAAACGTATGATTGCTTGGAACAACACTCTGCTGTGTGATGGTAATGATACTATCCTCGGCTCCATGAGCATTGGCGAAGATATTACCGAACGCCTTGTGATTGATCGGATGAAAAGCGAGTTTATTGACATCGTTGGTCACGAGCTGCGTACGCCACTGACCTCAATTGACGGCGGGTTAAAGCTGATAACCGGGGGTCTTGTAGCTAGTGATTCTGAGCAAGGACAGTTACTGCTGCAGACTGTAGCAAAAAGTTCTCAGCGGTTAGTCAGGTTAGTGGAGGAAATTTTAGACTTTGAATGTCTGGAGTCAGGGAAAAGCCTACTGACAAAGGAGTCCCTCAATACACAAGACCTGACTCACCCAGCAACCGCTGCAGTACAGCCCATGGCAAAACGCTCAGGCATCGCCCTGAAAGTTTCTGACCCTGGCTTTGAACTTGTCGCCGACCGCCAGCGTATCCAACAGGTGCTGACCAACTTACTTGACAATGCCATTAAGTTTTCCCCTGACGGCAGCACTATCTGGCTAACTGTTGACACATCCTTATTAAGCCAGCCTGATCACACAGAATCCATGGTGCGTTTTCAAGTTCGCGACCAAGGCCCCGGAATTCTACCTGAACAGTGCAAAACAATCTTTGACCGCTTTATGCAGCTAGACTCCTCCGACACTCGATCAAACGGGGGTACAGGACTGGGCCTCGCCATCTGTCGCAAAATCATCGAGCAGCACAGCGGCAATATCTGGGTCGAAAGCACCTTGGGTGAAGGCAGCTGCTTTTATTTTACGCTGCCAAAAGGTTGAGCCGCCGATAGTTCAGTCATTTTAGGCCTAATAAGTTCTCTAACCACACAAGAAACACATACTTTGCCTCTAAGCTGCATAAGTTTTATAGGATAGGCCACAGCCTAAGATAATAACCTGGACTTAGTCACATGTTCCTACTAGGTCCTAGCTTGCTAATGTATAGGCGAACCTACGTTAGGTTTTCCTTCCTGCCCTTATGAGCAACCCCACACCTTTGATGTTGGCCCAAGCCATTGATTCTGAGCCCCTGATCGTTGAGCCATCTACGCTGCTCAGGCAAGTCATCAGTTTGCTCAATCAGGCCCGGAGTCATCGCTACAGCTTTGATGAACGTGAAATAGAAGCTACTCCTGCAACTAAGCCCAAACGGTCTAGCTGTGCTCTGATCATGAAAGACGGGGATTTATTGGGGATCTTCACTGAGCGAGATCTGGTCAAGCTGATCGCCAATGGAGAGATCCAGGACGATCTAACCGTTGCCGACGTGATGACTCAACCTGCGATTTCGCTAAAAGAGACAGGCCATCAAGACATTTTTGTCGCCCTTAACCTCATTCGTGAACATCAGATTCGCCATCTGCCAATTTTAGACGAACACGATCAGCTCCTAGGTATTGTCACCCCTCGCAGTATTCGCGAGGTTCTAGATCCCACTGACCTACTTAAAATTCGACGCGTTAGTGAGATCATGAGTCTCAACGTAGTTCATACTCCCCCAACCAGCTCCGTGATGGAGGTGGCTAAGCTAATGAATCAGCACTTGATCAGCTGCGTTGTGATTGTAGAAGTAACCCCGCTCCCAGATAGCAACCCAGACTCATCTTGCCTTTGCCCAATTGGCATTATCACAGAACGAGATATTGTCCAGTTCCGGGCTATGGAATTTAACCTGGACCAGCTAGAAGCACAAGCGGTCATGAGTGCCCCGTTATTTCTAGTCAACCCAGATGATTCACTCTGGTCTGTAAATCAGAAGATGAAACAGCACCTGACTCGACGTTTGGTGGTAGCCGGTCCCCAAGGAGAACTACAGGGAATTATCACCCAAACGAACATTCTGCAGGTACTCGATCCGATCGAAATGTACAGCGTTATAGAACTGCTACAGCATAAACTTACGGAATTAGAAGCCGAGAATATCCGGTTACTGCAAAACTGTACTCTTCAGCTAGAACAAGAAATAGCTACCAAAGAAAATGAGCGTCAACATACCCAACAAACCATCCGTGCCCAAGCGGCTTTGCTGGATGTGACCACTGACGCGATTATGGTACGCAGCCCTGAGCACCAAATTCTCTTTTGGAACCGTGGGGCTGAACACCTATACGGATGGACTGCGGACGAGGTCATGGAAAAAGATGCCGATCAGTTACTCTATGGGGCATCGCTCCCGGAATTGGCAGACATTCAAACAGCCCTTGAGCAAACAGGTCAGTGGCAAGGAGAACTGCAACAGACAACGAAGACGGGTCAGACCATTACGGTCGCAAGCCGCTGGACTCGGATGCAAGACGATACAGGCTATCCCCAATCAACCTTGGTCGTCAATACAGACATCACGGACAAAAAACAGTTAGAACGTCAATTTCTAAGGGCGCAACGTCTAGAAAGTATTGGCTCCCTGGCAGGCGGCATCGCCCACGACTTAAATAACATTTTGACCCCTGTTTTAGGCGTAGCCAAACTTTTGCCAATGCTGATTGGGAAGGACGATACCCAAGCGTTGCGGCTAGTTAACTTGCTACAATCGAGTACTCAACGCGGCGTTGACATCATCAACCAGGTGCTTTCCTTCTCAAGGGGACTGGAAGGAGAACGAAGCATACTGCAAGCCAAACATCTTATCCGTGAAGTCATTCAGATTGCCCAACAAACGTTTCCAAAATCAATTAGCATTAACGAACGAACTGAAGCAGACCTCTGGACTGTTTACGGCGATGCCACCCAGCTGCATCAGGTGTTGATGAATCTCTGCGTGAACGCTCGGGATGCTATGCCCAGTGGTGGAAAACTAACCGTAGTTGCCCAAAATTTCCATGCTGATCATAACTATGCTCGGATAAACTTAGAGGCTAACGAAGGACCGTACCTACTGATTAGTGTAGAAGATTCAGGAGTCGGAATTTCACCAGACATCATTGAGCAGATTTTCGATCCCTTCTTTACGACAAAAGAATCAGGAAAAGGTACTGGTTTGGGTCTTTCGACCGTCATTAGCATTATTAAAAGTCACGGTGGATATTTAAAGGTCTACAGCGAACCGGGTCAAGGTAGTCGATTTCAGGTTTACCTGCCAGCCGTCGAAACCCCTGAAGCGCTACCCACTGTGGAAGAAAATCTACCCCAGGGTCAGGGGGAGCTGATCTTCGTGGTTGATGATGAAGCCCCCATCCGTGAGGTCACTAAGCGGTGGCTAGAAGCCTATAACTATCGGGTCTTAACAGCCTGTGATGGGATTGATGCGATCGCAACCTACGCTGAGCACAAACAAGAGATTGCAGTCGTCTTAATGGATATGATGATGCCCCAGATGGATGGAACTACCGCCATCAACTCACGGTTCGCTTAAATTTAGGAAGGGTTGCCTAAATTATCCGGTGAGTGAGAGGTAGATATCATCCGAAGCCTTCAACAACTGCAGAATGCGCTGTTGCCGCTCAGATAAAGCAGAGAGAACATA
>NZ_JADEXP010000094.1 GCF_015207065.1 Leptolyngbya cf. ectocarpi LEGE 11479
AATTCACACTAAAGAGTTTGTCGTCATCCGTCCAGGTCTCTTTTAACGTAAATTCAGCGTCTGCAGCTAGCTCTCGAAAATCTTGAAGACTATATTTATGAGAGTTTTCAGTATGGATACTCTCTCCTTCTCTAAACGTAAATTTCTGATCTGCAACCGTCACAACTTGAGAACGTTTGCTAATTAAGTGCAGTTCAATGCGACCTGACACAGGGTTGTAAGGAGCATGATGATAGAAATTGTTTAGGTCAAAATCAGCGTTGAGTTCTCTGTTGATGTTGTTAAGAATATTGAGGTTGAATTTAGCGGTTACTCCTTGGGAGTCATTGTAGGCCGCATGCAAGATGGCCGGATCTTTTTTAAGATCGACTCCAATTAACATGGCACCGCATCCTTCAAGCAGTTCAGCTGACTTTTTTAATAGAGCAACGGCCTGCGGATGGTTTAAGTTGCCAATTGTGCTACCTGCAAATAAAATGACCTTGTTTTCTACGCTGGCCTGGTCAGGAAGTTTCTCGTTGGGCAGCTTAAATCCTTTCTGGGTGTAGTCACCCACAACAGCAACAACGTTCAGCTCAGGATATTTGGCACTGGTCAATTCTGCATAGGCGGACAAATGCTCTTTGGCAATGTCAATGGGAACATAAGCGGCAGGTGAATCGAGGGTTTCAATGACAGAGTGAATCTTTTCCATACTGCCACTACCGTATTCAATCAGCAGGCAGTTTTTGCCAATGGCAGAGGCAATGGCTTGGCTATGCTTTTTGAGAATACCAATCTCAGTGCGTGTTATGTAATATTCTTCTAGCTGACAGATTTGAGTAAACAGGTCAGAACCATATTTATCGTGAAAGAGAAACTGGGGAGGAAACTGCTTTTGTGGTAGAGACAATCCGTCTAACACTTCGTGGCGAAAGTCGATTAGCGTTGGCTGCAGATCGCAGAAAATTGGCTGATTCATAGGGTTGGAATATAGTGCTGTAGATCGTGCGACTCACAGGAGCGTCGTGAAAGAATGAGGAGAGGAGGCTATAAACTTTGGGCAGTTCTAAACCCGGCATGCTGATAAAAGTTAGGTCGAAACCAGTTGCGATAGGACTTGGCCGCCATGGAACCATTACTGGCCCAAGATCCTCCCATCATCATCTTATGCTCGTCACCAAAGAAAGGGGCTGCAGCGTCTTCGTAAAGAGGATGGGGTTTAAATCCAGGCAAGGGATTAAAGTTGTCGCCCAGCCATTCCCAAACATTGCCGCGTAGGTCATAAATCCCACAGGATGCCTGAGCCTGGCTGCCTACCGGTGAAGGAGAGCCAAACTTTAAGCCTAGGTTCAATGTTTGCTCGTCTTCGCACTCAGCCGCCACCAGGGTCCATTCCGCTTCAGTCATAAGTCTTGTGCGCTCACCTTGCCAGCGACAGTAAGCAGCCGCCTCGTAATGATTCACTTCAACGGGCCAATCAAAGGGCAGTTCGATCTCATCAAAGAGGGTGCGATATCGATACGTTCCCTTTGCCGACTGTGATTGAGGTATCCAGAATCTGGGATGTTTAACCTCGTAGTCTGTTTTCCACTGCCAGGATTCTTCATCCCAAAACTCTGGATTTTCATAGCCGTTCTCCTGTACGAATTGGAGAAAGTCGGCGTTGGTCACTAGATATTGACTGGCCATAAAAGGCTGTACGTCTACGGTGCGATGTCCGTATTCACTATCCCAACCGTAGGTGGAATCGTTGTGGGGCTTGCCGAGGCTGGCGACGCCTCCAGAAACAGCAATCATTTTGTTTTCTAGAGTTTTATTGTTTGTCTCAGCGTATTGCCAGTCTTTAGGGCGCTTTAGGTGCTTAGTCGGAAACTGTCTCAGCAGCACAGAAGAGGTTTCAAAATGAACCCGATTGTGTTCCATACCCATGATCAGCGCCCAAAGCGGATGGGTTGGGTCAATGGGACGTTCCAGGTTGCAAGTATGAATGAGTTGGGTAATGACGTCCCTAACGCTATCTCGATAGTGCCAAATGTCTTTAATCTGGGGCCAGTCAATGGCGTCGATAGCTTGTTCTAAGTGCTCTGGACTGTCTGGATCGACTCCAGCTTCAAACAAAATTTCATAGTCAGGGTTAATTTGTTGGGGTAATAGCTCCGCCTGAACAAGCTTGTTAATATAGAAGGCTGGCGAATGTCCTAAATAAAAAACAATTGGGTTTCTTAGGGGGTCGGGATTACGGTAAAAGCTGTCATCGTTGACGATGCTTTTCATAAGGATCTCTTCCAATTCCCAGGAGTTGTCAAAATAGGCGAGCAGGGTTTTGCGATCGCATCTATCCAGTTCCAGAATTGGAAGTGATTTGAGTGCATCCATGAATGGCTATAGGGCTCTAAAAGTTGGCTAGTCTAGTCACAGCTGAAGATAGACAGTTAAACCTAACGTATGTCAAGGTCTTCACTGTCAGGCTACTTCATAACGTGAAATGCTGGTTAAAACAAATGGGCGTTGCTGATCCCCGGGATGATTTCAACTGAAGAGTGCTGATAAATTGCATCATTACCAGATCGGTCCGTCCCCTAAATCAGCAACGGCAAAAAAGCGTAACTATCCAAAATCACCATCCCATGGTGCCAGGCTCCCCCTTAAAAGGTCCCACGATATCCTTTGTAATCCAGCTACCGTAGTAGCTACCGGCCTGAGGGGTAACCAATTCATCATCGACGTAGCAAGCATCCATTTGCTGTGCCGGAAAGCAATAGTACTGAGCCAGAGGAGCAAAATATGATGTGGGCTTAAAAAATCGCCAGGCGGCCTTGGCTGCTTTTTTGCCGTTGACAATCACATCGTAGTAATAGGCCACCCCTTTCCATTCACAGACCGAAACCTCTTCTGAATTGATCACGTACTCCAGCTTGACGTCGGTTTCGGGAAAGTAATACGTGGGCGGATGGCTGGTTTCCAGCACTCGTTTGCCTTGGCGAGTTTCAGCAATCACGACATCGTTAAAAACGACTTTCAGATGCTTATTAGTATCTTCCCAGCGGGCAGGACGGGGATAATCCCACACAGACTCTTGACCGGGCTGAGGTGGGATGGGAGTAGGGCGTCGGATCATACGCGTTGGAGTTAATGCCGGGCGTCGGCTACAGTTTCCCCCTAATCTTACTAAAAATCCAATCAGGAATGCTGTGGTCTGTATCGTAAACGTGGGTGTATTTTTGTTCTAGCTGCTCCCAGTTAATGCTATCGTCTGCCAGCACCTCTTGTTTGAACAACTCTAGCGCCTCTCCCGACAGTCCTTTTTGCACACAGCGCCGCATCGCTAATCGGCTTTCGTCAATTTCACCGATACATTCAAAGGGAGTGTGGTCTGCTAACCCGATCATTTCTCGGAACGTTGGCAGCAGGTCTGGATCGTCAAATAGATTAGTCCCGAACACGGCATCTACGAGTTTAGGCTCGAAGGCAGCTATTAACCCCAGCCAGACATAGGCACATTTTGGGCATTTTTTACACCATGGTTTTTGAATATTGCAGGAATGAATATGGGGCAACAACTCTGGATACTGGGTTAGCTGCTTAAAGATGCGTACATCGTAAATGGGTTGCAGAATACTAAAGTAGGTAAAGTTGGATAGCAGATGAGCTTGAATAAAGCCATTCAGCGACCTCTCGGCTTCGTAGCCCTTGCCCCACTGGTGATTTACCTCTTGCCCCAGATCTTGCCAGAATAGATTGCCGGTGTTCGCACTTTTCTCATGGGCCAAGCAGAGATATTGATACCCGTGGTGTAGCATCAATGGCAGCGATTCAAAAATGGATACTGGGGTTTCCGGGGCGATAATGCCTGAATTTTTGGGAAAGTACAGCTCAAACAGGGGATAGTCCAGGAAGTCATCGTAGATGGAGATGCGATGGCGTTGGCTAGGAGCTGCCTGGGCAACGACTTGGCTGATCAGCTCATGCTGAAAGTCTGCCTTGCCGTAAACGCTGTGGGAATATTGCATGGAAGCAAAGGGAATGGCGGCTTCTTGTAGCAGTTTTAAGGCAACAGCACTATCTTTGCCGCCACCGCAGGCTGCGAGAACGCGGTTGTGGTTGGTCGCAATCTCAAAGACAGAATGCTGCCCCAGTGACACACCGGGGTGAATTATGTCAGGCCCTAAATAGTCAGTAATGTTGTTCTCATACCAATGTTGGGCAAACACACCCTGATAGATCTGAGAGAATAAATCTAGAACAGGTTGCCCCAAGTCTGCGGCAACAAGAGAAATGTCATAAACCTTTGGAAACAGAGAACAGAGCTTCATGCCCTCAAATAGGGCAATAATAGAGGCAATACGGCGAATGGCTGTGTTTGAATATTGTTGATTCAGCGCGCTAAAAGAGACATCATGATAGAAGATTTTTGTTGAAAATGTAAAATCATCGGCACTAAAAAGAATATCTATATGGTGTTCATGGATGGTGAGTTGGCAGATTTTAATCGTCTCAATTTTCATTGTCATAAACTTGTAAAACAGGGCAGCGATATCACTGCCCTCTATTTTTACAGGGATTGAGTATTAGCCAACTCGAACCCGACGGGTCAAAATCACCATGACCTCATTGGCGCGTCCGGTGGAGATGGGTTTGCTCCAGTCGTTGGGTTCAGCGTAGTGGCGGTTAGGTGTTGGTAGCACCTGCCGCCAGTGCTAAATATTGAGCTTTGTGGTCATGCCCTAAAGGGCGTGAGAACTAAGGTACCGCTAAGTCATTTGCGACGTCAAGTAAAAAATATTGCAGTTGATTACGAAAAAGTTAGCTGCTGCTGCGACTACCGTACTTGTCAAGAAGTAGTTTTTTCGCTTAATTTGGAGTGTCTGAGCAAGCGATGGTGGGCAAACATCATCACTATCGAACAGTGATAGATAGAGGTCCTGCCCACCATACAATTCTACGGTTGTTCTTTACGTAGCGTTGGTACTAGTTCAATAACAACGCTTCTATGCTTGTGCCAATGTCTATGATCTCATGCCAGGTATCTGTCCATGTATGTTTAATATTTAGGGGTTCATGGTTAGCGTAGAACGGTTTAGTGGACTGGGGTCCGTGCTCTGCGTCAATAGACTCTCGCCATTCCTGCGCATGATCTTTCCAACGCTGCGTGTTAACACCCTCAGGCTTAAGAAACCAAAGGTTCCAGGACAGAACGTTGCCAGCCAGTAGCATATTGCCAGTACTACGATTAAAAAGGTCTATGATTTTTGAATTGAATTCGTCAACTGCGTGATTATTCATCGATATAATATGACCAATTTCCACATCTATATGGGCGTTGGCCCATGCTTGAGGGTGTCGAGCAAAGTCGGGGGCTTCAAACCGTGGGCTTAGTCCATGCAAAACCGGAAAAATAGGTTGATTAGGCTCGCATACTTTATGGGTGCGTATCTGAATTGCATTTTCCTTATTAAAAGGAAATGGAAGACCGTGTCTGTTAAAGAGATGTAATATTGGTCGAACCCAGGATTTCTCAAGCGAGCTGGGGCTAAACCAGACCTTACCCTCCACTGACATATCGGCTGCCAGGTTGTTCTTTTTAGGGTCTTCTTCGTTTACCCAGCCTCTTTGTCCAGTTACAGTAACCTCGACGTTAAAACAGGCTAAGTCATGGAGACAAGCCCCTTGTTGAGGGCATATAATTGACCATATTCTGCCAGTATCGTCGTAGCCAATGCTGGAGATATCATGGGCAAACCTCTGAAAGCATCTGGAATCAGGATTATTTGGTTCGGTTTCCCAGCTAAACTCAGGCCAGAATATTTGTTGCTGGCGCGTAATTCTTCTCACATTGGCCATGTTGTCTAATATACGCAATGAACTTAGGTCAGGATGTGGATATAAAAATGCATCGTTCGACTCAGCAAACCCACCTTTCCAGGGCGGCAAGGGCTCTGGCTTGTGGTGAAACATTGTTGTCTCTGGCATAGCCTTTGCCTGATGAGGATGAAAAATATGAGGAAGATGAAAATGAAAATGAGGGAATTTCATAATACCTAGCTGTAGTAAATGGATAAGGCGTGTGCTGGTAGACTCTTTCTATGGTCTAAGTGGATTCGTTGTCGTCACTTGAAAAGTTCGCTATCAGCAGTTTATATCAAAACAATCAGCATGCTAGTAATAAATATTGTCATACTATTTTAAAATAGGCTGCCAAGAAAAAGCCCACTTAACAAACTAAATACACTTTAGGTGCTGGCTATAGAGACTAAGCGGAATGCTGATTCTCCCTCAGATTGTGTGTGAGGATCTAATCAACGGCCTGCTGCCATTGCAAGAAAGGGATGCGATCGCACCAGAAATTTCTTCATGCTTAGATGGATACCCGCAAAGGTGGTTTTGTCAAGAAGTAGTTTTGTCGCTTAATTGAAGTTGTCTGAGCAATCTTTGTTAGAGCTGAATTGAGCCTTGACTCAGATCTAACCTGTGAAAGTTAGTGTCTCCGTTGGCGTTTCGGAGTTTGCCACCACATGGTAAAGCCGGTAATAAGCAATGTCAGCAGCCCCAAGGCATTTAAAAATGGGTAGACCATGGATAGATCGAGGGCAAACAGTTTGCCCCGATGAAGAGCCAAAAGCCAGAGAAAATCACCGCCTCTGCCGCTGACTGCTGCCATTTGATAGAAGAGCCCCGTGGTCAGGGTTAAAAGTAATGGCAGTGCCATGATTGGAGCCAGGGTGGCATGGAGTTTACGAATGCGATGTTTAGCAATGGCCATGATGATAATTACCTAACCCATAAAATCTTCAACAATTTCTGAGTGGAGTACATGCAGAGGTTGTCATGGAACGCCTGTACGCCGAAAAACTATGAACCTAATTGAATCCTCATTCCTTAATACATAATACTATTGCTGGCTTATTTTTCTGCTGTAATCAGGTTTAGCTGAGTGGGTAATAGAATTTGTTGTGGCTTGCTAAACCCGGCATGTACTAGCCAAGCAGCAATGTCATCTCCGGCAAAGTCTGCGGCCTCAGGGGCAAAGGCAATTTTGAGGTACATATCCATCATGGTGTCTAGAAAGTGTTTCTGGCGGTTCTCGCCAATTTGCATAAAGTCCTGAACAATGACGATTCCCCCCGGCTTTAGCAGATTAAAGGCACGGGAAAATAACCGGCGATTGTCGTCTGCAGATTGGATACAAACTACACCAGAAATCAGGGCGACGTCATTATCTGTATCCAGGTCTAGCTGGTAAAAGTCGCCTACTTGTAGGGAGATGCGATCGCACACCTTGACATCCTCGTCATCCAACAGTTTCTGTGCCAGAATCAACGGCTCTTTTTGGTCTACAATGCAAGCCTGAAGCTGAGGATAAGCTCGACAAAGGGCAATGCTGTAGCTACCCATACCGCCGCCCAGATCAATTAGCTTTTTTCTCCCGGTCAGGTCGGTATGTTGCACCAGGTTTGCCGCTTGCCCTGATGCTGCACGGTTATGTTGACCGTACATGTAATCTTGCCAATAGGTGGGGATATCGACAAAGTTGTTTTCGAAGGGCAGTTCGGTGCGTCCCTCAAGCATGAGCTGATCTAGATTGCCCCAGTTATTCCAGTGGTTGGTAATGTGCAGGGCCAGGTCACCCATATAGTCAGGCTGGTCTGGAATTAGAAATTTAGCCGATTGTTGAGTGTTGCTGTATTGATCGTTATCTTTCTCTAGCAGCTCTAGCACAACACAGGCTTCTAAAAAAGACTGCATAAAGCTGGAGTTAGCCTTCAGCTGACTGGCAATGAACTCACAAGAGCAAGGCTGATGCTCTGCAATCAGTGGAAATATTCCTAGCTTGATGGCTGCTCGTAAAATAGCGGAATTCCAGAAATGATAAATGGTGGCTTGAATTGCAATCACTTTTGGGGCTCCGTTTTAATTTCTAGCCGAACCTTACTTATATCCAGGACTGAAAATTTACCAACGGTAAAACCTCAAATCTTTATTCGCAAACAGTTTAACGTCATTCGTTTTTATCTCTTTAGATTTTGCCATCATATGGTAAAACCAGTTATGAGTCACCAGGGAGTCTTAATGTAGTCAAAAGCAGGAAATATTGAGGGCAGATAGCTTGCCACTTCAAACTTACCTAAATAACTTGGCTCAGGACGGACTATCTTATTCCTCCTAAGCATTGCGGCTGCTTCCTTTTTACATATCTCAAAGTTAAGAGAAAAACAATGAACAGTGGGAAGAACTTAGAATCTGAGATCCTTTTGGCTGCATTGAAAGATGCCCATATCCAGCATTTAATTAGGTTAGCTCAGGACCCAATGTTGACAGATCTTATGGGTTGGGACACTTGCTTCGCAGAGCACGAAACAGCAGCGTTTATTGAGGCAATCTCCTTATTTGCCTTTCCATATTCTCGCACTAGTGAGCCAGTCGTATTTGGTATCTATGTCAAGTCTCAAACTTGTCCTATTGGTTATGTGGTACTGAAGGGTTTGAACACAGACTTGTGCACAGCTGAGGTAGGTATTGCGATCTTAGATCGGCAGTATTGGCATCAAGGAATTGGCAGAGAAGCTCTCCGCTTAATTATGGATTACGGTGTAAACAAATTACAGCTCCACACCCTGGCGGCGGCGGCATTAGCGACAAATAAACGGTCGATTCAACTATTTCAGAAACTGGGCTTCAAAGTGCGAGAAACCTGGTACCGCTCATGGCCAATGCCCAATGGAGACTTGGCCGATATGCTTTGGCTAGAATGGATAGCCTAGTCTTATTTCGACGATTACACGTTCATTCAATTATTAAAGGACACAAGCCAAACCTCTTGAGGAAAATAGTAGAACGAACCTCTAACTAGAGACTCTAAATATTTCTTCGTTTTTGGATGACTCATCAGATCATCCAAACATATATCCTTTGTACAGGAAAGCTTTTCTGATTCAATTTCCTGATTAAAGGAGTTGACTGTAGATTCTACTTTAATGTAGTGCTCCAATGCAGAGAGATTATTAGAATGAATTTTTTCTTCGTAAATTATTTTGCTTACCCTGTGTTGAATATCAGCTTCTAACAAGGTAGCTACAACATCTTCAGCTGAGGTAAACCTTTCTCCTTTACCTTCGAAAAAAGCATCAAGATACCTACTATAGAAATCAACGTAGAAAGATTTACGAGTTGCTAAGGCAATTAAACCCACACCATTAGATTTGAGTAAGCTACAGCACTGATCGAAAATAGCAGGCAGCGTTCCAGGGTTAATCATATAAAAGCCATGCATCGACCAGATAACGTCATAGGAGGCTGGTTTGAGATGGGCTTTTTGAATTTCGATTTCGTATTTTTGACCTAGCTGAAATGGCGCTTTTAACGTCTGAGAGGCATTAGTAATCGCTTCCCTGTGCGGGTCTAAAAGGTCACAAACAATGCTTTTATCCTGGTACTGAAAGTCTACGTAAAGCTGCAGTGCCTTGAGCCAACGCCCGTTGCCACAGGCAATATCTAATAGGTTAATACTCTTCTCTTCAGACGTTACCTTTGAAAATAGATTGAGCCAGTCATATTCTTTTGCCAGTTGCCAGTAATCCTGGACAGGATCTCTGTCTTCCAAAGCTCTGAAGCTTTGTCTAGTTTGTGTAGATGGAGAAGGTAATATGAAAACTCCAATTGGCTCACTGATAAAGGCTTTTCCATTCCGATCAAAGCTAGCTAAGTCTTGACATGAATGGTAGAGCTGCTCTAATTTTTGCTTCTCCAAGTGACGAAGGTCGCATTCCATACAAAACGAAAGAATCTTGGTTCCCTGTTCCGAACCTGCCAAATATTCAGTGATCTCTAAGTGGGCATTAACGCTTTCATAGGTATAGTCGCATCCTTCCTGTTCTAGCCTTTTCCGAATATCTTCTGTCGTCAGTAGCTCTGCTTCATCACCTTTCAAAGCCATCATATACTGTCGCTGAAGTTCAGGAATGCCGACGTTTTCCTGATGAACGATAACTGCTTTACCTGCTGGGGTTAGCTGCTTCAGCGCTTGACGAACGGGGGTATAAAAATCTTCGAAATAGTATAAAACATGAATTAATAAAATTAGGTCGTATGTGTTGTCTTTCTCAAAATCGCGTGTTTTCCCAAAATAGCTATCTCGGATCTCAAATTCAAAGGAGCTATCTAAAGTGAGATTTTTAAGATTTTTAATAAATAAATTTCGATGGGTTGAATTTGGCTCAATAGCAACATATTTCAGCTTGAGGTTATATTGCTGAAGATAGGGTAGCAAGCTTTGAATGATTTCTAAATCTAGATCGCCTTCTCCACTGCCTACACTTAACATATAGAATACTTCACGCTGCTCAAACTGAGAAAGCATGCCTTCAACTAGCATTTTGCTATTCTTCTGAAACCATGCAACTGTTTCAGATGTCATGGTTGAGGCCGCTTTTCTTAAGCGGTAATATTCGGCATAACAATCATCAGAGAGAGGTGGAGCAAATGTATTACTCATTATGTTAATCCTAATTGAATGGAATAATTGATGGTTTGGCTGCCTGAGGTAAAGATTCTCATTTGGCTCAGATTTTTGTCAGATACGAGCAGCGCATCAATGGGCCTCAGAGGCTGTAAGGGATATGCCATTAAATAACGTACCCATATTGTGTAGGATGTGTTAGGCGATAGCCGTAACGCATCGGTACTTTATTTTTAAGCAGATCCCTAACTTCATTTGAGGCTAGTTTGGAGAGCCTCTAGAAAAATCATTGAGAATCACTTGTCAAATATTTACCTAGAATACTCAAGTATCAAGAGAAAAGCTGATCCTGAGTTAGTCAATTGTTTTGTTAAAGCTAATACTAAATCGAATCGACACTTAAAGAAAGTAAGTTATGTGACATAGGTATGTTGTTATTCGCTTATCCGTAGATCCCTATTTTGGATGCTGCTGCAGTCATATAGCATATGTGTAAAGACCTGTTTCTTTAGGGAAGCCATATCTGAAAAAAAAATAAGCAATACCATGAAGCCTTTCAATTAATCATATGATCGCTGCTACTAGCTCTACTAAAAGCTTGATAGAGCTCATCACTCAACTATGACCAAAGATTTTATCGGCTGGCTGTTACTTCTGGGTATTGGTTTTCCACTGCTAGGGGTAGTCTTGAATGAGATTGCGGAGCGTCTGGAGAAACAACAGCCTGAGCTAACGTCGGCAATACGCAAAATTCTTCGATACGTATTGCCTCCTCTGGCTTTATTGCTGGTGATGCGACAGCTGCTCCAAGTCGCTAGCACAACCGGTCCTAGCCGACTGGTTGAAACCGTCACCTGGATCGCGGTCATTGTAGCGGGTGTGGTTCTAATCAACGCCACTCTGACAAATCAGAAACCTGAGAGAAAATTTCAGCTTCAAATCCCTAATCTTTTCTTTCAGGCGAGTAGAGCCCTTGTTGTGCTTGGTATTGGTTACTACCTGATCACAAGCATCTGGGGTGTCGATATCAGCAGTTTAACCACTGCCGTAGGTGTAGGTTCATTAGTCTTTGCGCTAGCGCTACAAAATACTCTGAGCAATTTGGTATCTGGTCTACTACTCATAGCGGCTAAGCCGTTTGAAGTGGGAGATTGGATCAGCTTTGATGGGTCTGGTGCACGAGTCATCGATCAGAGCTGGTGGTCAGTGACCGTAGATAATGGGTTTGGTAAGCGAAGTATTCCCAACTCGACTTTGTCAGGAGCCAGCATTACTAATCTTGGTAAAGGCACTGCTTGGGACTACATTCAGGTTGGTCTATCCTACGATGATCCGCCCAATAAAGTATTACTTGCCCTGGGTAAGCTGACGGAGGGAGTGAAGGAACTTGAACCTGGCAGCGCCTATCCAGTGGTGAGTTCCTATGGAGATTGCAATATTAATTACGATCTTTGGTTTTTAGCCATTCCAGGAATGGATGCGTGGGGTGCTAAGGTAACTCTCCTGTCAAAATTTTACTATATGGTACAGCGGGAGGGATTTACAATTCCCTATCCCATGGTGCAGCAATATCAGTTTCGTGCCGATGGCGGTTTTCCCAGCAAAATCCCTCAGATGCCGGTGGATCGCCAGCAGGAGATGGTTGATTATTTGCGATCGCTATCCTATCTATTCAGCGTAGACGATGCTCGAATCCAGCAGCTGGCAAAAAACTCACGGTTTGAGGTTTACGGTGCAAGCGATCTGATTACCCAAGAATATAAGCCAGATAGTGGCCTATATTCTGTCTACAGCGGTCGGGTAACGGCTCAGCTGACGGACAACTCAGGCAACACACACATAACAAATCGATTTGGCATTGGTGATGTGTTTGGAGAAATGTCCATCTATCCGGGAGAGGTTAGCCCGATTACCACCATCGCCGAGAGTGATTTAGAACTCGTCGTGATCCCTGCAGAAGAAATTATTGATCTCATTCGGAGCAATTCAAAATTTGCCGCTGAGATTTTGCAATTTATCGAAGAGCGCAAAAAAGCAATTCAGGTGGCCAAAGGTGCCGCTCTATCGAACGGCCATCAAACGTTTGTTAGCTAACGGACTGGGTTAAGAGATGGAAACGGATCTATACAGAAGGCAAAGGAAAGTACAGGAATGTTGAATCGGCTGCGTATTAAATCTAAGCTGATGGCCCTGCTAGTGGGGGTGAGTTTGGGGTCGTTGGTGGTGGGCGGCACCCTCAGCTGGCTACGCTTTCGTCAAGCATTTCAGCGTCAGGTATTTGATCATCTCACTAGCGTGAGGGCTTCGAAGGGAGCCCAGATTGAGTCCTATATCAAAGGATTCCAAGATTGGCTGGAGCTGCTGAGCGAGGATCGTACTGTGATATCGGCCATGGTGGAGTTTAATGCGGCCTATCGCAGCTTACAAAACGAAGAAATTCCCAATGAATGGATAGAGGCGATTGAAACCTACTATGGCCGCGATTTCTTGCCTGACCTGGCCGAAAATGTAGAAGGTCCGCAGATTGTTGCCAACTATCGTCCCCTTAGCCAGGCGAGTCAGTATCTGCAGTATCACTATCTTGTTGGTAACGCGCCCTCCAATGAGGGAGATGGTGCAAGCTCTACAGACGACAGTACCTATGCTCAGCACCATGCTACCTATCATCAAACCTTTAAGAATCTGATTGACCAGTATGGCTATAGCGATTTGTATCTGATTGATTTTAACAATGGCGAAATTGTCTATTCGGTCAACAAACGTCCCGATTTTGCCACGAGCTTAGATCGCGGTCCCTATCGACGCAGTGGCCTATCTGACATCGTCGCCGCTGTTCGCGACAACCCCGGTCGCGGCTTTGTTCAGGTGGTAGACTTCAAACCCTATGTGCCCAACGTGGCGGCTCCGGTGGCGTTTCTGGCTACGCCTATTTTTAATGGGCCCCATATTGTCGGGATTTTGGCGCTGCAGATGCCGCCGGATCGGCTAAATGCCATTTTGGTGGGTACCCAAGAATGGGAAGAGGAAGGCCTAGGAGAGACTGGCCAGGTCTATGTGGTGGGAGAAGATGCGCTGATGCGATCGCAATCTCGGGAGCTGATAGAAGATGCCGACACCTATCGAGAAACGCTGAGAAATATTGGGCTGTCCTCCCAAACGGTTGATCTGGTCTATAACCTCAATACATCGGTGCTGTTACAGCCCGTCGATACTGAGGCTACCCAGGCCGCCATGGCCGGTGAAACCGATACCAAGATTATCCAAGACTATCAGGGCAAGTCGGTATTGAGTGCCTATGCTCCTCTAAAGCTGGAAGGACTGCGCTGGGCTATCCTCGCGGAAATGGATCGCTCAGAAGCGTTAGGGCCGATCACGATGATGCAAATTTACATGGGTACCCTGGCGGTCATTATTACCCTGGTGGCAGCTTTGTTGGCAGGACTTGTGGCCCAGGCATTTGCCCGTCCGGTGCGACGGCTGATAAAAGCCAGCGAACAGCTACAGACAGGGGAGTCGACCCTTGATGTGTCTGTAGAGGGTAGCGATGAGTTTGCCCAGCTAGGAGCCTCGTTCCAAACGTTGTCACAAAAAATCAAAGACCAAAATCAGCTGCTGAAACAGAAAGAGTTGGAAAATGAAACCCTGCTAAAAAATATCTTGCCTGAATCGATTGTTACGCGATTTCGACAGGGAGAGCAGCCGATTGCAAATACGATCCAGCAGGCCACGGTTTTGGTCGCGAAGGTTTTAGGTCTGGCTCAATACTCGTCATCTGAGACCACCACCACTGCATTGAGTGCTCTGATTAGCGACTTTAACAAAGTTGCGAAACAGTCTGGTTTAGAACCTCAGAGCATGGCCGATGAGACCTATTTAGCGGTGTGTGGGCTGTCGGAGGTGTATTTTGACCACAAGCAGCGGGGGCTGAATATGGCTCAGGAAATGCTGAGAATAGTACAGTCAGTCAATAGTCGCTACCAGGTAAATCTGAGTATCAAGATCGGGTTGCATGCCGGCTCGTTTGTGGCTGGAGTGGTTGGCACCGAGCTATTTACCTATAAGCTTTGGGGAAAAACGGTTGCAATCGCCACCCAGCTGCCTGAGCAGGCAGAGCCAAATCAAATTGTTGTCACTCAGCCAATCTATGAGCGCTTAAAGGATCGTCACCAGCTGTCAGCCCATGGTTCGGTTAAAGCTGACGATATGGAGATGCCCACGTGGCATTTAGTCACCGATAAAGTCCCGGTAGGTTCTTCTGTATGACCTGAGGGAGATACTACGCCTGTGAACTGGACAGTTGTTAGGTAACGGGTTTTGTGGTTACTCAGTAAATATTAGATTGTTACAAACAGATTGACGGGTAAGCGTGTTTCCTATGGTTTCTCGAATTGTGTCTCGGCTAAAATCAAACCGATTTAAGAAAGTAGCCGCCCTGCTAGTTTTATTTTGTTTTGCGGCTCTAGCCGCGTTGGGAATTACTCGGTTCTGGCAGCGTCCAGTGGTGGAGACACCGGGGGCAGCGATCGCGGCGGAGACAGTTTTGCTGCCGGAGCCAATTCAGCCGATTCCGCTAAGCGTAGAGCTGGATGAGAATAAGGTGCAGCTCGGTCGAGAGCTATTTAATGAGACCCGTCTGTCTGCGGATAATACGGTCTCCTGTGCCACGTGCCATGCTCTAGATAAGGGCGGCACCGATCGCAAAGCGATCTCCACTGGCATGGCCGGGGGCAATACGGGGCTGAATTCGCCAACGGTGTTTAATACAGGGTTTATGCACCGGCTCAACTGGGACGGCAGCGCCAGAACCCTGGAAGAGCAGACTAAGGGACCGATTGAGTCAGTGGGTGAAATGGGGGGGATGAGCTGGCAGGATGTGGTGCGTAAGCTGGGTAAGCTGCCCAAATATGGGCGGGGGTTTGATCAGGCTTACCAAGATGGTCTTACGCCTGAGAATGTGCGCGATGCCATTGCCGTATACCAACGCGCCCTTTTTACCCCCAATGCGCCCTTTGACCAGTATCTGCGCGGTCAAAAAGATGCCATCTCTGATGATGCCAAAGCGGGCTACGACCTGTTTAAGTCCTATGGCTGTGTCAGCTGTCACCAGGGCATGCTGGTGGGGGGCAACATGTTTCAAACCCTGGGTATCTTTGGCGATTACTTTACCGACCGGGGTACCCCCATCACCGAGAAGGATTTGGGGCGCTATAACGTTACCCAAAACGATCTCGATAAGCATGTGTTTAAGGTGCCCACCCTGCGCAATGTCACTCTGACATCCCCCTATTTTCACGATGGCAATCCCAAAACATTAGATCAAGCCATTAAGCTCATGGGCCAATATCAGCTGGGCGTGGATATTCCCCAGACCGATGTGGACTTGATTATGCAGTTTTTGCAGTCTTTGACCGGAGAGATTCAGGAGTAGTGTCATGGTAGTGTCTCGTCTTTCTAGTCGTCTGGGGCGGCAGGTGCGGGTGATTATGGTTGCGATCGCAGCCACAATCGTCCTAATTTCAGGGCTGCTGATCTACAAAAGTCTGCCCGTCTCATTTCAAGAATACAAACAGTATCGCGACCAGGTTATCCAGCTCAACGAGCTAGAGGCCAATTTCTCCCAGGAAGTACTAAAAGCTCGGTACGAACTGTTTGCTTATTACGATCCCATCGTTAACAACTTGACCGCTCAAGGGGATACCCTGGCCGCATTGCGGCTGATTCCCAGCTTTGTGAGCGCTGGCGATCAGCAAGAAATCCGGACTGCCCTAGAAACCAGACAGGCATCATTAGAACAGCGAGAAAACCTCAGCGAGTGGTTCAAAGCCCGCAACGCGCTGCTAAAAAACTCTCTGCGCTATCTGCCCTTTTTAAGCGATCAGATCGACGAGAAGCTCAGCGATCCCAAGCTGGTTGAGACCCTAGAGGCTGCCAATGTTGCCACCCTGGATAATACCTTAAACCAGCTAATCCGAAACCTGCTACTGTTTACCGCCACCACTGATGAGGGCCTATCCACTCAGCTACAAACTCTGCTCGCATCCCTAAACCGTCTGCAAAATACCCTGGAGGTTTCAGAAGCAGACCTGCCGCTGCAGCTGGTGCAGTCCCATGCCAACGTCATCTTTAATGCTAAACCCCTAATTGAGGAGGTAACCGCCCAGCTGCTACAGCCGTTAGATACATCGACAGCTCCCATCGCCAGCACCTTAGAGGCCAGCTACCGGTTAGCCTTAGCCAATACTCGGGTCTATCGCTTTTTAATGTACGCCTGGTTTTTGATGCTGCTAATCGGCGGTATTCTCTGGCTACAGCATCAAAAACAGAAGACTCAGATTACCCTGAGCAAGAGCTATAGCCAGGTGGAAACCATGGCGGCGGCGCTAGATCATATTCTCTCTCCTCGTTCAGAAAACGAATCTTCAAAAGTGCTCTCCGATCTGACGGCCTACACGACCCAAGAGAACAGTCTAGGGCGTCTAGCCAAAGGGATTTTACGGGTCAAGACAGACCTCAATCATCGTCAGCCAGTAACGGCCCGTAAGGACTAAGCCTATGTTGCGAAACAGTATTATGACATCTGATATTGTAGCTAAACAGGGTTGGCAATATTTGGGACAGCTTATCGGGATTACCCTGCTGGCAGGATGCGCTCAAATTGCGTCCCCGGTTGCTTCACAGCCTGAGGAAAACCCCAATAATCCCTACAATCAGTTTAGACAGGCAGTCAATCAGGTAGAACCCCTGCTGGACCCCGGTTTAGAAAGCCTTACAGCCAATCTGCAGGAAAACTCACCCACTCTCGAGCGTCAGACAACTGTGGTGCTACCCCAGGTGAAACTTTTAGATGTCAACGAAAACTTGACCGTAACAACCGCCTCTACCCTGCAGGACTTTAATGAACAGATGTATCAGCGTTTGATCCAGTCGGGCTATAGCGGCGTGTTTGATATTAATGTTACGAGGGCTGGCGCTGCCATTCAACAATTTTGCCAAGACCAGAGTGTCAATTTGCTGAGCGTCAATCGGGCGATGACCCCAGCAGAGATCCAGGGCTGCCAGGGCAAAGGTCGTCAGCCGTTAGGACTAGCCATTGGCAAAGATCCGCTGCTGCTAGTCGTCAACAAACAAAACGACTTTGTTAAGGGGGTGACGCTAGAAAAATTAAAGGCCATTCTTACCAGTAGAACCTGGTCCCAGGTAGACCCAAGCTGGCCCAATGTGCCGATTCAACGAGCTATGATTGGCCCCAACTCGTCTACGGTGGCGTTGCTGAGCCAAAAGCTGTCAGCTGGGGCTGCTTTACTGCAGGCACCAGGCACGACCTTTTACACCTATCCAGAACCCTTAGTTCAAGGTCTTAGCACAATGCCCAATGCGATGGCCTTTATCAATGCGTCTATCTATGAACGGTTTACCCAAACCTTTAGGGTGATTCCCATTAACGGCATTAGTGCCAGTGTGGACACGGTGGAAAGTAATGCCTATCCGCTAGTGCAGTCTTTGTTTCTCTATGTGGACCAAAAACAGCTAGCACCGGATATGCCCACCAAAGCTGTGGCGAACTTTTATCTCACAGAGATGAGCGAGGTGATGAACGAGGTAGGGCTGCTGCCGTTAAATCAGGCTCAGCTTGACCAAACTAAAAATCAGTGGCTAAAGGCTACGACTAATAATTGATACAGAGAATGAGAATGAAAGTTTAGAGTTGGGTAAAGGTTATATGTACCAGCTGGTTAGCTTTCAAGAATTGGTAAAAGTGATCTCCCAGTAG
>NZ_JADEXP010000095.1 GCF_015207065.1 Leptolyngbya cf. ectocarpi LEGE 11479
GTTGAATTCTCTAGAGCGTCCCAGTCATCCAGATTCCATCCTTGCTCATTGCTAAGATAGTCTTCGGCAATGGTCTGGGCAGCTGCCAGGGTAAGTCTAGCGCCCGGTGCGGTTTCAGGTAATGTGTGGCTATAGCTAACAATGTCACCGGTTGTTGAAACTGAGATATAGAATTCTTCCTGCTGGGACGGTTTAAACCAGCGAATATTCCAGTAGTAGATAGGAAGGTTTTTATCTTCGATCAGGCGATTGGTTTCTGGAATTCCCAGGGTTTGTTGTAGGTAAACCGATGCCATCCAGTCTTCGTTAAATCGTTGAATGGATTGGTACTGGTCAAAATTGTCCTGACTATACGTCTTTAAATAAGTTTGAGCGGTTTGATAAATGGTCTGACGCGGGACGTTGAGATCAATGGCAGCGCTGGGAAATACTCGCTGACTGAGGAGTATGGCAATGGTAAAGCCGATGATGCCGAACAGGGTGATCAGCCGGTCCAGTTTAGATCGTAGTAGCATTCTGTAGCCTGATGCAGGAACTGTATATTCTAGGCTACAGAATGTCCCCTTAAAGCCACAGCTGGTTTAGTCATAACTATCTTGGGGAGAAGTCATAAATTTTGGCTGATTTGCTGGATTAAGCCATATTGACTGGCACTATTAATGTCTGTTTATGGGGCGGGGAGTGCGATCGCAAACGATGTTTGCAGCATACCTGCGTAATTATGGCTGCCCTGACAAAATATTGCTAATGGGTTAGACCAACGACGGTAAGCAGGCTATAACAGGAAAAGTTGATTTTAAGCTGTTATGACCTTTCCTACTCAGACAGTACCGGTAGAGCTAGAAGACGGTTCGACGATATATGTAAAGGTTGATGCGCCCATGGGACGGCGGGATGTGTCCGGTGGTGGTCTAGGGCAAACAAAATCGTTTGAACGGGTAACGTCGTCGATTGAGAATATTGTCAGAGCGATCGCAAAACCGGTGAATGCCGCGAAACCCACTAAGGCCAGCGTAACATTTGGGGTAGAGCTGGAGGTTCAGGAAGGCTTACTGGTTGCCGCGCTGGCGAAGGGGACAGGTAAGACCAGTCTGGAGATTACGTTGGAATGGGAAAAAGGTGAGAAAAATTAGATGGAACACCCTTCGTACAGGGGGGTAAATTCCTTGCTGATATTTCTGAAATGGGCCAATTGCCTCAATTACCCACCGTTCAACATCGGTCAATATGGTGATGGTTATCGACTGTTGGGTTGCGGGTGATGCAGCACCGGGTATCGATTGTTGGGTTTCGCAAAGCTCAACGCCAACCTACGGGTTAATCTGACTCAAAATCGTCTGATCGGTAATCTTTGTATCCGCTGCCAGCAAAAACGCCTTACTCAAAATCAAGGCCAGGGTCTTATCTCCCTCAAACGGCAAAAACACCTGATCCGCCGCACTCTTGCCCGCCCTAACAATGCACAAATACTGATCATTAGGCTCCATCAAAATATTCCCACTGCCCAAATGAATTTTGTACGTGCGTATATCCCCCCTCACCAACAAAAACCGCTCCTGAAACGAACAGCGATCCGCAATCTTCTTCAGCTTTGGCACCAAATTCTCCAACACCTGTCGTCGCGTCTGGGCCGTCGCCGACAGCTCCCCAAACGAATAATCATGCCAATAGTCATAATACTGTCGTCGCCCTTCAGCGCCGCCATCGGTCCAGTTCGGGTCGTTGCCTACGCTGGCCACACCGACAAACAAATCCACATCTCGCATAACCTCGGTCAGCACCAAGGCCGGAATCTCTGTTAAGAGTATGGGTTCTGCTGCAGTACTGCCATAGTCACCATAGCCCCCACCTCCTGCGTGAGCATAGTTACCACCCGCATCAATCGGGTAAAACCTCACCTGGTCTGTCGCCAAATATAGATAGCTTCCCGCCTCGGTGGTATCGGTGCCGTAGTCATCACCCACACCCTCAATCCAAAACTCCGCCCGAAAATCCCACTTGGGCAACAGCAGCCGTGCCGGTTCGTAAGAGTCATCTACCATCAACCGCAGCTGGTTCTTCCAGCCCCGCTGGCCACAGAGCGCATTAAACTGATGCTGTTTGATAATATGGGCCGCAAACCGATTGGAGTAAATACGAGTGTTTTCCTCGGCAGCGGTGAGTAGATAAATCTCCCGGTGGGCCTGCTTAAACGGCTGTTGGATTTGATGAGTCACCAACCACTGACGCCAGGCTTGGATTGTTTCAGTAGAGGCCGTAATCGGATGCCAGAGACTAACGCGGGTATCATTTGTCAGCCAGTCTATGAATTGACCGTCCAGATTGACTAAATTTGTCTTAATCTCGTTGAGGGGGCCATCGCCCTCAAACCAAATACCAACAGCATGTTTCCCATCATCCTCAAACTGCCAGAGAATGCGTCTAGCCAACGTTCCCACCAGCGGATGATTGAGATAACGTTCCTGCCAGGTGGCCAAATCCCAGGTCTTTTGCTGTAGATAAAACGCCTCGATCCGATCTCTCTGGGCGGGCAGCATTTTCTGAATATCTTTTGCTGCCTGTTTCAGCTCTTTCAAGTCCTCTCCATGGTTATCCTTAACCGCTTTTGGCACTGACTTTTGCACATTGCCATCAGGCTTAATCCACCGCAACACTGTACTGCTGGTCCCGGTTACCTCCAGCTCGGCGGTAAACTCTCCCAACGACTCTCGCCGCACGCCTACCTCACTCAAACCATAGGTGGGTACCGCCAACTCTTCAATTTCTTCGCGGGGTAGACCCTCTCGCTCAGCAGCTGCCGTTAGGGCTTTTTCAATTCCCTTTTGAGCTGTACCAAATTTTACCTTCACCTTTAACAACGCCAGCTGACCGATGGCCTCAGCCGTTGGCATTTGCCCTAAGGCCCATACACAGGCATTGCCCAGTTTTACACAGCGGGGACCAATGCCAGAAATTTTGCGGTAGGCGGAGACAGCAAGTTTCCCTAGGGCACGGACAAGCTCTCCTTCAGTCTGGTCGCTGCAGAGCCACGCCAGCCCCTTAAGAATGTCGGCATTTTGGTCTTGGATCACATCGTCACCACCGCGCCAGCCGGGCAAGGGCTGTGTGCGAGGCCGATCTACCAGGGGAAACCACTGTAGCAAACACTGTTGAAAGGCATCCACACCCACGGCCTGGCGCCAGGGGGTGGCCAGCTTGAGCCACTTGGCCGTGGGTTTACCGCCAGTCGCTGTAGAACAAACTTCGATGAGCTTGATCCAAGCGGAGCGTTTGGCCTCGGGCAGGGCTTCGATGGTCTGTTTAGCGGCATCAGACCAGGCGTCTCCATGATTCATCACCAGGGTCTCAGTTTCGGCAGAGATCAGCAGACGCAGCTGGCTGGCGGTCTTGCGCTCATCTCCGTAGCCCTGGGACCAGCTGTCACAGATTGTTTCAACAGCGGTCTGTAGTTCAGATGTTAGGTCATTGTCTTGTAGGTAGTTCCGTACCAGCTTTTTAATGGGGGCATGCCAATACCAGCTATGGAAGCGTTGCTGTTGGCATGCGTCTAGAAATTCAATTACTCCTGCTGCGGTAAAGGGTAATTTACGATTGATGATCAGCAGGATGACATCTAGAAGGTGTCGAGCAGTTTGCAATGCGTTGGAGGTATTGTCTTCGTCGTACAGAGCTGTTTGTTGTTGATAGGTGCTCACCATGGCGAGGGCTAACTCGGCCTGTTCGGCTCGACTGAGCTTAGAAATGGTGTCCCAAGTCTCAGATTGCTTAAAGTTAGAACCGATATAGCCGTCTGGATACTCCTGAAGAACGGTCTGAAGAATGTCAGTGTGGTTTGTTGTCATTATGGCCCTTCTAATTAACCGCCTACTAGGGGTACCAGCTTCATAAAGGTGACCGCTGTGTCGGGGGCAATGATAATCTCTTCCTCTAGCTCCGTTACCTGTTCGTCATTGACTAAGATGATAAAGCCGTTGCTTTGAAAGGCGGTAATGGCCTTTTCAAACTGTATTTCCCAGTTGATTTTGCGTGGTTTGCGTAGCTTGTAACCATTGAGGGTGTGTTCTGTTTCGGTGGGTTGCACTAACCCCTTGAAGAATTCTGGCTGCTGGGTATTAAAGTCTTTGACTTCCTGGTAAACCCGACTGCGGATGAGTTCACGCACCGTGATGTGTTCGGTTAAGAAGTTTAATACCAATGCGGGACCGTTTTCGCCTAGGGTATTGGTATCGTGAATATTTAAGCGGTTTGCCATGGGTGTGAGGGTGCGATCGCTAAAAAGATCAGACTTTAAAGCAGCTTACCCAGTTCCTTTTTCTAGCGATCGACCGTAGATCCGGGCTTCGACTTCGCTCAGCCCTCGGGCGACTCTAGCTAGCTGAGCGAAGTCGAAGTCAGTACCACCTCTACGCCACCAGTTCCTTAAACCAGTTATCCTGCCAAATATCTTCAAAACTCTCGTCTGCCTGGGCTTCTTCCTTATATCTCGGGTCGATCTGCACCGCTTTTTGCAAATTCTCTAAGGATTTATCGGTCTCTCGCTGCAGGGCGTAACAAACCGCCTGATTGTAATATGTCTTAGCGTAGCCCGGATTTAGCTCTAGCGCTTTCTCAAAGCTCTTGAGCGCATCCCGGTCTCGACCCAGTTTTACCAGTGCCAGGCCGCGATTATCCCAGGCTTTAACCAAGTCTGGCTTAAACCGGGTGGCCTGCTCAAATGAGGCCACGGCCTCTTCAAACCGTTCTAGCTCCAGCAGCGCCAGACCGCGATTTAGCCAGGCAACACCGTCGTTTTCTTGGATTTTAACGGCCTTATCAAAGGATTTAAAAGCTTCTTCGGCCTGTTGCAAAATGCCGTAGGCGACGCCGCGATTGACCCAGGCTTCATGGTAGGTAGGGTTGAGGGCAATGGCCTTATCAAAGGAGATGATGGCTTTTTCGCGCTGCTTCAGACGGCTGAGCACCATGCCTTTGTTCAACCAGGCCCTGGGGTCAGTGTCATTCATGTCAATCACCCGCTCAAAGGTGGCCAGGGCGTCTTCATAGCGGCGCAGTTCTCGTAGGACTAACCCGCGCTGATACCAGGCGTCTTGACGCTGAGGGTCTAAGTCAATCACTTTTTGCAGGGTCGCTAGGGCCTCATCCCGACGCTTGAGCTGACCCAGAGGTTTGCTACGGGCTAACCACAGCTCAGCATTACTGGGCTGAATTGCTAAGGCTCGATCATAGGTGGCAATGGCCTCTTCTAGGTTGCCTGCTTTAATCTGACCTTCGGCCTCAGCCACCAATTCATCAATGGTTTCAAATAGCTCAGGGCGGTTGGACTGCAGCCGCGACAGCCGGTCGGTTAGGCTTTGCAGCTGAGTCTGGGCCGTGTCCACAAAGGAGTCGGCTACGTATTCGGGGGACACTTCCCCCAGCTGACGCATAATCTGGTCTTTTTGGACTTTGGCTTCGGTTTGCAAATCTTCTAGCTGCTGGCCAAAGCTTTGCTTGAGCTGCTCTAGGTCAGTAGCAGTGGCGGACTGCTCACCTTCAAATTTGGCTTTGAGGTCATCTAGGGCGTTGGCAAATCGTTCGGCAATTACCAGCAGCCGCTGCTGGGCTTCCTGCTGACGACCACGGGCGGCCTCGGCTAGCTCGCTAATCTGATCGCCCAGGCTGGCGTCAAATTTGTCTAACTTGTCGATCACTACATCGCGGCGGCCAAAGACCACATCGCGGACTTCTCCTAGCTGCTGGGTAAATTCACCCTCTAGACGGCGCAGACTCTGGAAGGACTGCTCTTGTTGTTGGGTAATACTGGACTGCAGCTCGCTAAGCTCACGGTTAAATGCACTGGCGGCGGTTTCAATGGTTTGCAGGGTGCGAGCTTGATGATCGCCAGATTCACTTTGTAGCTGGTTGAGCTGGTTGGAAAAGCTATTGGCAGTCTGCTGTAGAGCGCGAAATGACTCGTCCCGTTCCAGGCTCAGATCGCCCTGCAGCCGGTCTAACTGATTCTTGAATTCGGCGGCTACCTGGTCCATATCGCCTAGCAGCACACCTTTACGGCCTTCCACATCGACCCTGAGGGTGGAAAACTGGGTCAAAAAGTCGTCGGTGGACTGGCGCAGCTGCTGCATCAGGTCAGCCTTACGACCTTCGGTGTCGTTGCGCAGCTGTTGAAACTGCTGTTGCAAGTCGCCCACTGAGTGTTCGATGGTTTGTAGGGCTAGTTCCTTATGACCTAGAGCGTTAACCTGCATATCGTTGAGCTGCTGGGCAAATTCTCCACGGTCCTGCTGCATGTCTTTAATGATGCTGTCGCGCTGCTGCTCTAGCTGACTTTTCATGGCCTGGCGCAGATCTTCGAGCTGGGGGCCGATGTCTTTTTCTAGGTTGGCTAGGTTCTCTAGCCAGCGATCGCGTTGTTCGATGGTGTCGGCCTGCAGTGTGCCAATTTCATCGGAGAAGATGGATTCTTTGCGTTCTAGCTCATCTAAATAGATACCCTGACGATGATCGGCGGTGGCTTTGAGACCGGAAAGATGATTGTCTAGGGTGGCCTGGGCACTGTCTAACCCCTGGAACACGGACTGCTGCTGACGGCGGGTGTCGGCCTGGAGAGTTTGCAGCTGCTGGATGGCGGTTTGTTTTAGATTGTCTAACTCTTGGAGAAAGTCAGTTTGGGTGCTGCCCAGGGACTGGCGAGCCGTATCCAGTTCGCTTTGCCAGTCTTTAACGGTTTTGGCCTTGAGTTCAGTAATATCGGCTAGCAGTTTGGTTAAGCTGTTGCGCTGGGTGGTGAGGTCCTGTTGAAAACTGCTGGAGCGCTTTACTAGTTCATCGGCGCGGTCGTCGGCTTCTGCCAAAATGGTGTCAATTTTGAGAGTCGCCGACCGGACTTTGCCCTCTAAGTTTTCGATTTCGTTGAGCTGCCCCAGGACGTTCTCGGTCACTTTTTTAGTGACTTCGTTTTCAACAGCACCGCGCATGACCCAGAGCATGGCCATGCCCATACCCAGCAGCAGAATTAGAGCACTGATTAGAACGATGAGTAAAACAACGCTCCAGTTAGCGGTGTTGCTGTTTTGTTGAGGCACAACGGCTGTGTCTGTGGGTGAAGCCGCTGGAGCCGTTTGAGCCAGCCCCGGTTGGATAGGGCTACACATCAGGATCAGCATGAGGGCCAGTCTGGGCCAGTTAGCAGATTTTGATGGTGCGCTCACAGTCATAGGGGCAGGAGTGGGGCATTTAGACTGCTCATAGCATACCTGAGCTAGTGCGGCTTGCCTTGGTGTTTGGGGGGAGATTATGGGCGGATTCCCTGACTTGGCGGTTCGGTTAAAATGCCTTCACTTATCCTGGCTCAAAGTTATCTGGATGTGCAAATTTCATCCAAATGTCTAAACGTCGAAAGGATAACCGTCGGGGTCGATGGTGGTGCGATCGCAAATAGCCCCGCTCAGATCTACCTGCTGGGCACGAAATAAATTAACGCCCCGCAGATCGGCTTTGCTCAACTGAGCCTTGGTCAAAATCGCTCGACTGAGATTGGCCTGGCGGAGATCGGCTCCAGTAAAGTCAGCCCCGGTCAGATCGGCTCCATAGAGGTTGGCCTGTCGTAAACTGGCCTGGCACAGTCGCCCGCCCCGCAAATTTGCAAATGATAATAGGGCACCTGTGAGATCAGCGTCTGAAAAATCAACGGCCTGTAAAAAGGCATTGCTAATATTGGCTCCGGTCAAATTTACCCCGATCAGTCGGCCTCGACTTAGTTTGGTATAGGGCAAATACGCTCCCTGCAGCTGGGCATAGCTGAGGTTGCAATTCCGTAAATCGCAATCAAATAAGTCAGCTGACTCTAGCACAATGTCCTGAAAGTCACGTTTCCCAGCTTGGTAAGCGGCTAAGAATTCATCAACTGTCATACACTTATCTACGTCAAAATAAATTAGATACAGCGAGGGGTAGCCTATCGGCCAACTGAGCTCTAACCCCAAGTGCCCTGGGTGACCGGAGACAATATGTTACAGAATGTAAATTACGATACATATCGTTAAAAACGAGCTTTCTTAAGCGTCACTTAAGGTTTTTGGGGGCATCCTCCTCCCTACGCGTTGATTACGTTGATCCAATCGACGGCTGCCATTTAAGCTGCAATCCCTAACCATGACTGAGGCCTCGCGTTCCCTTGCCCACGAGTATCACCAACGCACCAAGTATTTTCCTGACGCCCTGCCCCAAGGTTCCTTAAATTGGGCCGAGCAGCCTGAGGTGTATAAGACGTATCCGCTGGGTAGTCGGTTTGATCTCCAAGGGTATTTGGGACCCGTAGAAAAGACCGTCGACCAGTGGTGGCAGCGGCTATCGCAGTTTTTGTTCCACAGTTACGGGCTGACGGCCAAGTTCACTAGTACGGCAGGGGATACGGTCTACCTGCGCTCGGCTCCGTCGGCAGGCGCCCTCTATCCGGCAGAAATTTATTTGATTTCGCGGGGTACATCCCAGCTGCCGGCGGGGCTATACAACTATCAGGTCAAAACCCATAGTCTGGTACGGTTTTGGGACAATCATCCGTGGCAGCGGCTGCAGGAGGCTTGTTTTTGGCATCCGGCCCTAGAACATACCCATCTGGCGGTGGTGACCAGTGTGGTATTTCAACGTTCGGTCTGGCGCTATCAGGCTCGGGCCTATCGCCGGGTGTGCCTGGATACGGGCCATCTGCTGGGCAATATTGAGCTGGCGGCCTCGCTGTGTGATTATCGCCCCCATTTGATTGGGGGGTTTGTGGATGATGCGGTCAATGATCTGCTGTATTTGCCCCAGGACCAGGAGAGTGCGATCGCAATTCTGGCCCTGGCGGATCTGCTCCAGGTAGAGCAAAACCTGTCCCGTGGCTGCACGGCCTTACCCAGTGACCCACAGCCGACGACTGATGCGGTGCTTGAGGATGATTGTTTGCTGGGGGCTCTGCACCAGGCCAGCAAAATTATGCCCCAGCCCGATAAAAGTTTGGAGCAGGCTCAGTTGGACCATCCGCCCCAGATTCCTGGCTCCCATGCTGACACTAAGTACGCGTTTCCCTTTGGCAATCATGCCAGCACGGTGGTGACCCCCATTGCCTGGGGGGAGGGTCTAGAGCATTTAACCAAAGCCATGCTCTACCGCCGCTCCACCCGGCGCTATCGGGGCGCAGCGATTTCCCTAGACCCTCTGCGGCAGCTGCTGGACTTTACCTACCACCCCGAACAGTATCGAGATCAGGGGTTCGATGCCCAGCCTGACTATTTTGATCTGAGTCTGATTCAAACGTTCATCGTGGTGCTGGGGGTGAATAATCTGGATACGGGGTGCTATTACTACGATCCGGTGGCAAATACGCTACGGCAGGTGCGGTTTAAGCATTTTCGTCGGGAACTGCATCACCTTTGCCTGCAGCAGCACCTGGGCCGAGATGCCAGCGTGGCGATTATCCATACGGCCAATTTAAAGACGGCCATTGAGCGCCATTGCGATCGCGCCTACCGCTATCTCCACATGGACGCAGGCCACCTGGGGCAGCGGCTTAACCTAGCGGCCACTCGGCTGGGTCTAGGGGTGAGTGGCATTGCCGGCTTCTTTGACGACCAGGTGAATGATGTGTTAGGGATTCCAGAGGATGAGGCGGTGCTGTATATCACCACCGTTGGGGTGCCTTAAATACCCCCATTACCCCTGACACTGCGGGCGATAGCTGACATATCCTCATCCCCAAAGCCCATGGCAATCAGCCCCGTTTCGATCTGTTCCACATAGGCGGCCATGGGCAACGGTAAACCTAGCTCGCGGGCCGTCTCTAAAGCAATCAGCAAGTCCTTGCGATGGAGCCGCAGGCGAAACCCAAGGGGATAGGTATTGTTAAGCATGTTGCCCGAGCGATTAGTAAACGCCCAGGAACCTGCCGCGCCACCGCCCACCGCCTGGACAACTTTGTCCATGTCTAGACCGGCCTTCAGTCCCAAGGACAGTCCTTCTGCAACCGATAGATAGGTACCCGCCACGACGATTTGGTTGATGGCTTTAGTGGTCTGTCCAGCACCAATGGGGCCAACGTGGGTGATGGTTTTGCCCATGGCCTCGAGCACAGGCATAGCGGTGGCTACCTGGTCAGCCTCGCCACCCACCATAATCGAGAGGGTGCCGTTTTGAGCCCCTTCTGAACCACCGGAGACGGGGGCATCCAGCATGGCAATCTGCCGCTCTGCCAGGCGGGCGGCCAGGGTACGGGTGGCGGTGGGACTAATGGTGGACATATCGATCACCAAACTGCCGGGTTTTCCCCCGGCAATTACCCCTTCAGGGCCGAGAACGACGGCTTCCACATCGGGGGTATCACTGACGCAGGTGATGATGATCTCGGCCTCGGCAGCCGCTATGGCCGGGCTGTCAGCGCGCTGGGCTCCGGCATCTACTAGGGGAAGTTCGCGATCGCGACTACGATTATGGACACTCAGCTGATGCCCTGCCGCTAGCAGATTGAGGGCCATGGGCATGCCCATAGTTCCAAGGCCAATAAAAGCCACCTTCATGGAGTAGTCTCCTCAACAATAGGATTACGATTCTTTGCATAAAAGCTCCCAGATAAAACCCTCAGATAAAAGCTCCCAAGCAGAGTTGCTAGGGAGCCATACATGTGAAATATCTGGTTGTTTTTTGAGTTAGTTTTTAACTTGCGCTAGGCGGTATTAGTTAACTGCCAGCACAGGGGTCAGCCGCACAAGGATCAGCTGCACAGGGGTCAGCCGCACAAGGATCAGCTGCACAGGGGTCAGCCGCACAAGGATCAGCTGCAGGAGCAACTTCTTCGGTAGTTGCTGCACAAGGATCAGCTGCACAGGGGTCTGCACCGCCGCCGCCACAACCAGTTAAAACACCAACACTCAGCACAGAAGCAGCAGCTACAGCTGCCAAATAATTAACTTTCATCAGAAGGCTCCTTTTAAAGCATTGAACAGATAATAATGCAGCCGAAACCAAATCGACAAATTAATCCATCAACCATTATGGACCTTAAAGCTGAATTTTGTCTGAATTTTTCCTGAGAAAAGAATTTCAAAAGAGCTGTCGGTCAGGAATTTCACCTTCAGGAATGTCACCTTTGAGGCTCACTGATCAGCGCTGGGCATCTGAAACTAATCGGAATCCAAACAAAATATGGCGATATGTGGTCGGTCGTCCATGACGGTAGGCAGCCCGACAGAATCCTGGTAAATCGTCCCAGGCACAGCCTTTCATGATGGCCCGTTCCTGGCTGTCTTGGGTGTACACCGTGGACGTAAACTCAAAGACGTTGCCTGCCATATCCTCTACCCCGTAAAGGCTCTTGCTCAGGGGATAAGCGCTAATGCGACTGGTGCCTTCTGGACCATTTTTCTGCCAGTTAGTCGCCTGGTCTTGCCAATCACTCCCCCAGGTAAAGTAGCGTCCGTCTGTCCCCCGCGCTGCTTTTTCCCATTCATCCGCTGTTGGCAAACGGTAGGCAATACCGTCCTCTTGGCTTTTCCAAGCAGCATAGGCCAGGGCATCTTTCTGAGAGACCAGCACAACCGGGTGCTGGGCCTTACCTGCTGGGAACTGGTAGCCCCTCCAAAAGTAGGGTCGTAAATCCTGATAGGAATGCACCAGCATATTTTGCTCTTGGTAGTTCTCAGCGGTGATGCCAGGCTGGTGATATCCCGTCGCTAGGACAAATTCTTGATATTCCTCGTTGGTCACTAAGTTGCGACTAATGCAAAAAGCGGCCATGCGCTGATTGCCTTGGTCGGGTTCAAAATCAAACCAGCGTTGCTGGCGTAAGCGGGTCTCTACATCGACCATTTCTTCTGGGGTACTGGCTAGGGCCTCAGCGGATATGCGATAGGCATAATCTCGCTCGGCTTGGTCACTACCGCCGATATAACGTCCGCGCTCGATGTATGCAGAGTCTTCACCACAGCGAGCATCCTGCCCCTCCTGGATCACGCCATTGCCTACGTTTGCCTGTGAATTAGCCTGGCCGCAAGCGGTTACTAAAACCATGAGCAGTGTCCAGGCTAACTGGGGACGAAGGTATTGTTTGAAACGTGAGTTAAGCATGCGTACCAAAAGCGTTCCGAGGCGTTATGTAAAGTCGGGTGCTACGGGAAGAATTCCCTAACGTTGGCACCATTTGCTCTGTTAATCAAGCTATTTATGACTTAAGGATTGGCAATCCTTGATGAAGGTCTATCCATAACTAAAGATCTACCCATAACTAATGTCTGCTGTGAAGGCGCCGCTGTTCCAAGATGAGACATTTCTTTCGTACAACTTTGTTAAAGTTAGGCGATATTCTCGATATGTACTCGTAGCGATATCTTTTTCCCATCTGCCCCCCATCTGCCTATGACCAACCACAACTGGCTAATTACCGATGACGCTCAGCAAACTACATTTGGCAATGCTGATGTTGACACCCCCGAGCGAGTCTATCGGCTCTATCGATTTTTAACGGATTTAGAAGATATTCTAGAAAGCGAGAGTGACGATAGTCTTCGTGTTCAGAAAATCACCCCCCTCGTGCGCCAGCTGCTCACGAGTTCCTACTGGCTACAGATGGAGTTTGACCCGCCTTCACCCAAAACGGGTTGGTCTGTCAAATTTTTATATCGAGAACATAAATTTCCGCTGACGGTGCAAATGGTTGCTTGGGCCCCTGGCCAGGTATCCACCATTCATAATCATGCGGCTTGGGGGATTGTTGCCCTGATTGGTGGCGAAGAAAAAAATCATCTTTGGCGACGCTCGCCTACTGTAGAACAGCCCCATCGCCTAGAGCCCGCAGGAGAACAAATTCTGGTTCCTGGCGATATTATTGGATTTACGCCTGGGGCTATCCATCGGGTCGAACCGCTGGGAGATGAACCCACTGTTTCGTTTAATCTCTATGGGGTAACGGATTATAAACGCCGCTATCAGTATGACGTAGATAATCATACGGCCAAGCTATTTTAGTTGTTCTCTCACCCATTGAGCGTACTCTTGAGTACTCTCAGTTATTGGCACAGCTATAATTTCAGGTAAATCATAGCTGTGCTGTTGAGTGACGTGGGCCACAATTTGTTCAAACAGAGCTAAGTCAGTTTTAATTACCAGCTGGTATTCAGAATCCTGGTGAGTCGTTCCTTTGTTTGAGTTAACAAAAGGACATGGGATTATCTGACCATAGCTGACGGAAACATACCCATATAGAAATTGGAAATCGTAGCTGGTGAATGCTGTGGGATAGGAGATCGGGGTAAAGCCATCGGCTGTCGCTGAGGTGTTCTCGTCCTCTCTCTCAGGCTGTCTGAGGGGAGCGGACCAGTGAGGGTAGCTCCTGTAAAATCGGCCTGGTCGATATTGACTCGACTGAGATCGACATTCTCAAGGTTGGCTCGCTGCAGTTGGGCATGCCGTAGGCTAGCACCTACCAGGTGAGCCTGTTTTAGGTTGGCGTTTTGTAATTGAGCGTAAGCGAAATTGGTCGCCGTGAGATTGGCCTGCTGTAGCTTCACCCCTTTCATATGCGCTCGAGAAAAATTAATCCCGTCGAGATCGCGCTTAGAAAAGTTAAGGCCATTGAGCCGAGCGCCTTCTAAATTTGCCCCCTTAAATTGCACAGCGGTAATATCTGCACCATATAATCGGACATCACTGAGATTTGACCAGGCAAAATTGGCACCACTGAGCTGGGCTTCTCTCAGATTTGCTCCCGGCAGCGCCGTGCTGCAGAAATTGGCACAGCGTAAGTAGCTTTGACGCAGATTGACATGGGCTAATTGGGCACCGCTGAGCTGAGCATGGGAGAGATCGGACTTGACCCAAAATGCACCGCGACCGTTGACCTTAGTAAGATTAGCTCGACTAAAGTTGCTTTCACTTAACTTGGCAAATTGTAGATTGGCCCGTTGGAGCTGGGTTTCAACAAATTGTCCCTTAGTCAGAAAGGTGCGACTGAGGTTAGCGCCGGCTAGATTGGCTCCTGAGAGATCGACATTGACTAATATGCAACCTGACAGATCGGCACCATTGAGGTTAACCCCTTTAAAATTTCGATGTCCTGATTCATACAAACGCAGGAACTCATGAACTCTCATCACAGGTTAGGACCTTAGTGTTTTACTAAATCACTGCCGGAGCTGCCTGGACAGGCACGCTAACGACACATCTTTATAGGTTAGACGGCACCTCGTACAATGGGTGGGTTGGTTGACGTTGGTTGATATACCAACTTAAAACTTAAGAAAGTCTGAATTTTCAATACATTGCAATTGTATGAGTATGCCCGAGAAAATCTCTGTAACTCCTTTGCCCGTTCCAAAAAAATGATCCAGTTTGCCGGTATTTCTATCGAGAATCTATGGACCGCAGACCAGTGGACCTATATCCGTAAGAATGTTGGTGAGTGGCATGGCTCATTTATTCAGTTCTCTCCGGAGGCTGACTGGGTTAGTGAGACTCCGAGTGTGCTTACCCTGGAAGAAGATCGCCTTGACCAGCATATGGTTTTGGTATTAAAACGTACTCCCCAGGGACAGGCTACTCAAACGATGACGCGAGAACTGGGCTATCCCGGTGCCGTTCCTTACATTTGTTTTTTCCCGACGGGAGCATTCTCCCAAGGCGCCATGCAGCGGCGTCCATGGAGCAGTTTTGGTGCTGAGTTTTGTTTGCTGTCTGGCAAGCGTCGCCTGCGATTAGTTCAGCTGTATAACGGTACTGCCAGCGGTGAGCACATCCTGGATTATGTGACACTGATTCCGGAATATCGTCCTGGGGCAGACAACGCCACCCATGAGATCGCCCGATTGAGCCTTGATACTCTTTTAGGCTCATGGCACGGAGACAGGCTTTATCTGCCTGCAACGATGGATCGGCCTCAGGTGAGTACCAGCCATTGGCAGGCTCGGCGTTCGGGTGCTGAGCTTATACTCTCAGGTGATGGAGGGTTGCAGAAATTCACCCCTATCGATCCTGTCGATCAGTATCGCTGGCAGGCCGTTGATGATCTTAAGCATTTATGGCTTTTACCGAGGGGGGTGAGCTGTACTGTTTATCCTCAGCTGCCGTCAAAACACCTGGCCCAGATTGAAGTCTGTTGGTATCTGTCCGACCATCGGCGCCAGCGCATTGTGCGAGATTATGATGCTGAGGGCAACTGGGTGGGAACCGCATTGATGATAGAAACGCGGGGATGATTTTTGCTGGGGTGGGTTGGTGTTTTTGCCCCAATGTTTTTTACCTGGGCTGTGTATCGTTAACTGTCTGATAGCCTCTATTTTCACTGTTTTCTTTTATGTCCCAGACTCAAGCGATTCTCCAATCTTTGCCAGGGAACCCCTACGTTGGTCTCCAGCGGGCCGACGCCCTATGGTATGACTACCGCCACGGCAAGATTCCAATACCGACTGTGGTGTCTACTCAAAGTGAGCCTTTAGGGGTAGAGACTCGCTCTGATCTGTACGATGTGGTTATTTGTGGTGGCACCCTTGGAATTTTGCTGGGAGCCACCCTGGCCCGTCGGGGCTGGCGGGTGCTGCTATTGGAGCGGGGTGTCCTCAGGGGCCGAGAGCAGGAGTGGAATATTTCTCGTAGCGAGTTACGGCTCTTTGTTGAGCTGGGTCTCTTGAGTGAATCGGAATTGGAGAGTGCGATCGCAACGGAATACAACCCCGCTCGGATCCATTTTGATGGGGGTGACGATCTCTGGGTGCGGGATGTTCTCAATGTCGGTATCGATCCGGTGTACCTGCTGGACACTCTCAAGCAGGTTTTTCTGACCGCTGGTGGCGAACTTTTAGAGCAAACACCCTTCTCGAAGGCTCAGGTGGCTCCGGATGGGGTCCTGGTCACGGCGGGTCAGAAATCGTTAGCAACTCGTTTGTTAATCGACACTATGGGACATTTTTCCCCCATGGTGCAGCAGGCTCGTCAGGGACACTCCCCCGATGCCATCTGTCTGGTAGTGGGGACCTGTGCCACCGGCTACAGCAAAAATCAAACCGGTGATTTGATCGCCTCATTCACCCCCATCCATCGCCAGTGTCAGTATTTTTGGGAAGCGTTTCCCGCCCGTGATGGCCGTACTACTTATTTGTTTACCTATCTTGACGCCCATCCTGAGCGGCTGAGTCTAGAAGACCTTTTTGAAGATTACTTTGACCTGTTACCCGCCTATCAGGGAGTTTCCCTGGAGGACCTCAGCTTTAAACGAGCCCTGTTTGGTTTTTTCCCAGCCTATCGGAACAGTCCCCTCCGGTTTCGCTGGGATCGGCTACTGGCTGTTGGCGATGCCAGTGGTCACCAGTCTCCCCTGAGCTTTGGTGGGTTTGGTGCCATGGTTCGACACCTGGGCCGATTGACCGACGGCATTGACGATGCCCTTAAACAGGACCAGCTCAGCGCCTCAGCCTTGGGCTGGTTGCAACCCTACCAGCCTAATATCGCGGTTACCTGGCTGTTTCAAAAAGCCATGAGCCTTTCTGTTGACCAGTCCTTACCCGAGACCCAGATCAACACCCTACTGACCACCATCTTTCAAGACATGGCCGCTTTGGGCGATCCGGTTCTCCGTCCGTTTCTCCAGGATGTTGTCCAGTTTGGGCCTCTGGCTAAAACCCTGCTGCGCACTTCTGTCTATCATCCGATGCTGGTGGCCAAGATTCTTCCCCAGGTTGGTATCCCAGCGGTTTTTGATTGGACCGGGCACTATCTGAGTTTGGCCGTTTATAGTGCGCTCAATCGGATGCTGTCACCGACAGCACCCGATCGGGTGGGCGGTAGTGCCGGTTACTACTGGCGGCGATGGCGAGAGTCGCTAATGTATGGCAGCGGTGGGGACTATTGCGATTAATGTCCCTACATTTTTCCCAGGCTCAACAGCGATTTCGCCATCTGATTACTCAGCCTCGACTCGATCTAGCAGCAACGGCGCTTTGCCTAGCGCAGGAGGTTTATCTAGATCTAGATCCCTCATCGTACTATCAGCAGCTCGACGCCATTGCCGATACCATCAGCCCCCACCTGTCTGCCTATCCCCTCAAGACGATTCAAGCTATCAATCAGCAGCTCTATGCAGAACTAGGCTTTAGCGGTAATCAAATCAACTACTACGACCCCGACAACAGCTATCTCAATCGGGTTCTAGAAAGACGGCTAGGGATTCCCATCACGTTGGCGCTTGTGTACCTAGAAGTATCTCAGCGTTTGGATTTTCCCATGGCGGGTGTGGGCATGCCAGGACACTTTTTAGTCTGTCCGACCGTAGAAAATATGGCGGTATATGTCGATCCGTTTAACCAAGGGAACGTCCTCTTCGAAGCCGACTGTCAGGCAATTTTTCACCAACTGTATGGGGCCAATGCGGCCTGGAATGCTGCCTATCTCAAGCCGATTTCACCCAAATTGCTGTTAGCTCGCCTGTTGAACAATCTGAAGCTGATCTATCTCAATCAGCGTAATTTATCCCGCACATTAGTGATTCTCAACTATCTGCTGCTGCTATTTCCCAACGAACCTGGCAACAGCCGAGATCGCGGTTTGGTTCACTATCAGTTGCAAAATTTGTTGGCAGCCCGTAGCGACCTAGAAACCTATCTGGTCCACAGCCCCAATGCAACCGATCGAGACCAGATTCTGCAGCTTTTGGATAACATCACGGACAATCTCTAGACCTATCGGTTTGATTCTTTACCGGGTGTAAGTGTCAAAGCGCAAAGAGTGCCCAATCTTCCGCACCTCACCTTTTTCTGTACAATTTGAACCATTGCTTGTTCTAACGGTGGACTCTGACTATGGATGTGATCCCTGCCATTGATTTACTTGGCGGTCGCTGTGTGCGTTTATTTCAAGGAGACTATGACCAGTCCCAGGTCTTTGATGAGGACCCGGTCGCTGTTGCTTGTCGCTGGGCTGAGCAAGGAGCCTCTCGTATTCACCTAGTGGATTTAGACGGCGCAAAAGCCGGTAAACCGGAGAACTGGCAGGCGATTACCAAGATTGTTCAGGCCGTTGATGTGCCGGTGCAAGTAGGTGGGGGATTACGCGATCGCAACCGCGTCCAGGCCTTATTTGATCTGGGGGTAC
>NZ_JADEXP010000096.1 GCF_015207065.1 Leptolyngbya cf. ectocarpi LEGE 11479
GGGTATGAGCTACAGGTGACCGCTCGGGTGATGGGGACTCTTCCTCCCACGGGTGACACAGTACAAATTTTTGCCCATCTCCAAAACCGAGACGACAAGCCAGTCTTGTTTGGCTTTAGCACCCGAGCAGAGCGGGACGTATTTCGCCTTGCCGTTGGCGTGAGTGGCATCGGTCCCCAAATGGGCATGGCCCTACTAGATACCCTCAGTTTGAACGATCTGGTCCAAGCTATCGTTTCTGGCAATGCCCGCATTCTGTCCCAAACGCCGGGGGTGGGCAAAAAAACCGCCGAGCGCATTATTTTAGAACTTAAAACTAAACTCGCCGAATGGCGTCAGCAGGCTGGACTGATCACCGCACCTGCCGCTGGCCCTGTATCCGTCGTGCAAGAAGATGTAGAAATGACGCTCCTAGCCCTGGGCTATTCCAATAGTGAAATCACTAAAGCCCTGCAAGCCGTTGGTCAGAGCAAGTCTCTTAGTAAAACCGCCGACACCGAAGCCTGGATTCGCGAAGCCATCGCCTGGCTCAGTCAGTAAATAGCGGCTTCAGGTATTGACCGGATGAATTCTCAACGACGCAGCTTTAAGGTTGGAGTTGATACGCTTGAGCAAGGTGGAACATGATAGGTTTATTTAGCATACTTTTTGTATCAAATTACACTGTTTGATATGTTCAGGATATCCCCAAAACATCGCAATCAGAGTAACCAGCTTCAGAGTCATCATTGACAGGATTTTATGAAACAAGTTGTCGCAGTTATTCGGTCCACCCATCTAGATAAAGTTAAAGACGCCCTCGTCAATACAGGCATCGTTGGTATGACTGTCTCTAACGCCCGTGGTTTTGGCCGACAAAAGGGGCAAATCCAAAAATACCGAGGTCAGGACTATAAAGTCGACTTTCTACAAAAGCTACGCTTAGAAGTGGCCGTTGCCGATGACCAAGTAGACCTCGTTGTGCAAACCATTACCGACGCCGCCCGTACCGGCGAAATCGGCGATGGCAAAATCTTTGTTCTCCCCATTGAAGCCGTCTATCGAATTCGCACGGGTGAGCGGGATGATTTAGCCCTATCCAGCTCAGATAGTTAAACCCAACCGCCGGGCAGTGGGTGATGGGGAATAGGCAAATCTCAGCCAATACCAACCCGCTTCAACGCTGCCTGTGCTGCTTTTTTTTCCGCATCCTGCTTCCGACGCCCTGTACCTTGGCCATAGAGCAGCCCTTTTACACGTACCTCAGCGGTAAACTGTTTGGCGTGATCGGGACCGATAGCGGCAATAATTTTGTAAGTGGGAACTTCGCCTAGCTGATCCAGCGACCAGATTTGAAAGCGACTTTTATAATTAATTTGGAGCGCCGTTTCGCTGGCCTGATCAGCCACGCTGTCAAACATCGGTATAACGTACGCTCGCAGAGTCTCAATATCTTGGTCACTGTCTAGGAAGTAAGCCCCAATCAGAGCTTCGAAGGTGCTGCATAGGACCCGCTTACTGTTGCGGCTATCGCTATTTTCGGCACCTCGACTGAGGCGTAGATATTTTTGGAGATCCAGCTGACTAGCAAAGTAGCTGAGCTGGTTTTCATCCACAAGGGAAGCCCGTAATGGAGTCAGCTCTCCTTCAGAGCGCTCAGGATAGCGCTGGTATAGATACTCACCACTGAGAAACGTAAGGATAGCATCGCCCAAAAATTCTAGCCGCTCATTGTCCTCACACTCGTGTTCTTTGGCATAGGACTTATGGGTGATGGCCAGCTGCCAGAGGTCTTGGTCGCGAAAAGTGGGTAGGTAAAACGTACTCATTTCCCTACCATAGCGTGGATTGTTGGCTCCAAGTAAAGTGCTATCTTAGAAGCGTTCTTACCAGGGTAAGCACTATGGTTGTCACTATGGCAATTAGTAAACTTCATCTAGAGCCTGGTAGTCATGTCACTATCCCAGAAGTGAGCTGGCAGGATTTTGAAAGCATTTTGCAAGAACTGGGAGAAAATCGCGGTAGTCGCGTCGCTTACAGCCGCAAGATATTAGAAATTATGGTTCCTTTGCCAGATCATGAACGTTCGAAAATCTTGATCTCGGATATTGTTAAGGTATTGTTGCGCCATCAAAATCGTGACTGGGAATCTCTGGGGTCAACAACATTTCGGCGACAGACCGCAGGTGTAGAACCCGATGATTGTTTTTATATAGCCAACTATCAGGCTGTTATTGGTAAGAACCGTCTGGATTTAGTCTCAGATCCTCCACCCGACCTGGCGATTGAATCTGACTATACGTCGAAAACTAAGTTAGAAGCCTATCTAACGCTGCAGGTACCCGAGCTTTGGATCTATGATCGAACGCTGAAGATATATGTGCTGTCGGCAAACAGTTATTTAGACACTGACGCTAGTCCTACATTTCCAGGTTTGCCCATCAAAGCAATGGTGGCAGACGTACTTGACCAGGCTCAAAAAGTTGGGAGTAGTCGAGCCCTACGAGCTTTTGAAGCAAGTTTATAAGGAGTAAACATATTCCCATCAGGCAAGGTGGAATGTTTCTTTCCAATAAGGGGGCGTTATTCTTATAGAGAATGCCTCTGGAGGGAGAAAATATGTCTATCAAGGCTGAGGTTGGTCAAGTTATCTGGCACGATCTCCTGACACAGGATATTGCCAAAGCAAGACATTTTTACGCCGACTTACTTGGTTGGAAATACCAGATTGAATACACGACAAACTTTGTTTGGCAGCCTGGTGAAGCTGAATATCCGTTAATTCTCGCTGATAACGAAGCCCATGGGGGCTTTGTTGATCCTGGACAGAACTTAGTCTCTCGCTGGATTGCCTATGTGATGGTTCAAGATGTTGATGCTGTAACGGCTAAAGCAAAGAATCTTGGCGCAACAGTTGTTCGAGAACCTTTTGACACACCGGGAGTTGGTCGCAGCTCAGTCATTCAAGATTTGCAAGGTGCAGTTATTTGCCCTACCTTTCCTACTCACACATTTCCCGCTTCCAGGGGGACTTTTCTTTGGGATGAACTCATCACTGATGATGTTGAATCAGCAAAACTATTCTATTGTGATCTGTTTAGCTGGAGATTCCATGACATCGACGTCACCCGGACTAGTGACTACACTGTCTTGAAAAAGATTGACAATGCTGATGTAGTTGGAGTCACGCATCAATCGTTTGATAAGGTAGCAAGTGCTGCCTGGATACCATATCTTGCCACTGACGATGTTGATGTAGCTATTGCCAATGCCAAGGTGCTGGGAGCGAGCGTGGGTGAGGAAGCAATCTACATGCCCAATGGTGAGCGGAAAGCCATCCTCACAGATCCAACTGGTGCCGTATTTGGACTCTTGGCATCAAAGGAATTCCACATCAGTTGAGTTAAATACAAATGTGGCGTTGCTGCTCCCCGGTATGAGTTTATCTGCCAACTATTGGCCACCAGCATATTTAACAGGTCGATTCATCCTTTAAATCAGCAACGGCATAAATGTCATCACTTTTGCAAGGGCTAAGCCTGGTCTTGAATAACTGATGTCAGGGGTACGGCCTCAACTTGTGGGCAAAAAATAGCTGCAGCAGATATCTGTTACAGCTATACGGTTTTGTCTCAAGAATCTTGCTATCTGGTGTCGATTTTTGCTGAACTCATGAGTCCATGCTTGACTTCATGAGTTCAGCTTGTGACCTATGCAAAGACAAAGTTGTCGCTGGTCAGGTCACTGACATTAACATTGAGTAGGAGTGCAGCATTATCACCACCAAAATCAATCAGTGTGGACGTGCCTACTTGAGTGGCAGCGCCCCCGGATCCTAGAACGTCTGAGACGTTCTCGAAGATGGCACTCACATTGAGCAGGTCGTCCGTTGTGGAGAAGTCAGTCACGATATCAATGCCTGCATGCTCTTCAAAGATAAAGGTATCCGTGCCCAGACCGCCGGTTAATAGGTCATCATCGTCTCCACCGTTGAGGATATCATTGCCGCTACCGCCGGTAATCTCATCGTTGCCTAGACCACCCGTGACGACCACATCCCCTGTCGCAGTTTGAACAAAGCTGTCGTCGCCTGAGCCTAAACGAACATCGCCCACCAGCGTGCCCTGGTTCAGGATGTCAACGCTGCCCAGCGCACCTTCGGCGTCAATGGCAAAGCCGTTGCCACCAGTGATAGTACCGCTGTTGATGATCTGACCATCAAAGATAACACCGGATTCAATTAAGATGCCGGCCTGCTGTTCCGATGCAATTACGCCATTGAGTTCGTTGGTAATGTCGCCGGTAAACGTAGCTTCAGTTAGCCCGGAGCCGACAAACAAACGAACACCTGCAGGAACGTTACCGTCGCCTCGTCCTTGGATGAGACCGCTGTTGGTAATATCAGCGGATAGTTCCACATCGTCAGTGCCATTACCACCAGCGGCACCGACTTGCACTGAAATACCGCTGCCAGAATTGCCTGCGCCTGCATCAATTACACCCTGGAGCTGATTATTGACGGTGATATTGTCGGCGGTGCCATCGAGATAGACGGTGCCGTTGCGCTGGTTGCCGGTGCCCAAGATATCGCCCTGGTTCAGCAGAGTCACGTTGTCGCCATCTAAGTTAACGGCGCGGCTGCCTGAGTCAATTTGACCCGAGTTGACAATCTGTAGGTCGTGGTCGGCATTGCCGATGTAGAGACCGTTGCGAGGTCCAGAAATTTGTCCCCCTGCACTGTTGGCAATCAGACCATCAAAAGCGACACCATCTTCGACCACCAGACCGCCTAAAAAGCCCACGTTGACCTCAGTGGTAATGGTGCCTTGATTGATGACTGAGCCAGTAACGGTGGCTTCTGGCTGACCCGAGCCGTTAAAGAAGCGCAGACCGCTGGAGCCGTTGGCCGCCACCCGTGCCCCATTGGCGAACACATCTGCTCCATCGCCGCGTCCCTGGAGCAGGCCGCTGTTGACGATGTTGATATCTTCGCTGATGGCGTCTCCGGTGGCACCGACTTGGATTGCGATCGCATCCCCCAAATTCCCATCACCGGCATCAATCACCCCCTGGCTCTGGTTGTTTACGGTAATATCATCGGCAGTACCATCCAGATACACCGTGCCATTGCGCTGGTTACCGGTGCCCAAAATGTCGCCCTGGTTGATGAGGGTGACGTTATCACCGTCTAAGTTCACCGCGCGGCTGCCAGATTCGATTTGGCCCGAGTTTACAATCCGCAGGTCGTGGTCAGCATTACCGATATACAGACCGTTGCGAGGTCCAGAAATCAGACCGCTATTATCAATGCGGCCATCAAAGCCGATGCCATCTTCTACCACCAGCCCTCCTAAAAAGCCCACGTTGACCTCAGAAGTAATCGTGCCTTCATTCGTTACAGAGCCGGTAACAGTGGTTTCTGGCTGTCCTGACCCATTGAAAAACCGCAGACCGCTAGAGCCGTTGGACGCCACCCGTGCCCCATTGGCAAACACATCAGAGCCATCACCGCGCCCCTGCAGCAGCCCGCTGTTGACAATGTTGATATCTTCGCTACTAGCGTCTCCGGTTGCACCCACCTGAACGGCTATGGCATCCCCTAGATTCCCCGCACCGGCATCGACGACGCCCTGGCTTTGATTATCAACAGTGATATTGTCGGCAGTACCATCGAGATAGATCGTGCCGTTACGCTGATTACCAGTACCAACAATATTGCCCTGATTCGTAAGCGTAACGTTGTCGCCATCCAGGTTGACAGCGCGACTGCCAGACTCAATCTGCCCGGAGTTAGAGATTTGTAGATTGTGGTCAGCATTGCCAATATAAAGACCATTGCGAGGACCCGAAATCAGACCGCTGTTAGCGATTTGGCCATCAAAGGCAACACCATCTTCAACAACCAGCCCACCTAGAAAGCCCACATTCACTTCAGAGGTAATGGTGCCCTGGTTTGTTACTGAGCCAGTAACCGTCGCCTCCGGCTGACCCGATCCATTAAAAAAGCGCAGACCGCTGGAGCCGTTGGACGCCACTCGCCCGCCGTTGGCAAATACATCCGGCCCGTCGCCGCGTCCCTGGAGAAGGCCATCATTAACAATATTGATATCTTCGTTAATAAAGTCTCCGGCAGCGCCCACTTGAACAGAGACAGCATCGCCTAGATTGCCTACACCCGCATCAATGGTGCCCCGATTATCCAGTTCCAAGTCATCAACGGTGCCATCCACGTATAGAGTGCCATTGCGCTGGTCGCCCGTTCCCAGAATGTCACCCGTATTGAGAACAAAAATGCCATCACCATCGCTGAGATCCACAGCACGACTGTTAGATTGAATCGTGCCAAGATTTAACAACCGTAGATTGTCGCCAGTGGAGCTGATGCCGTTTAGATCTCCTGAAATCTCTCCTAGGTTTAGTACGGCGACATTGTCACCACTTGCTTGAACAGCGGTATTACCCAGATCAGGAGCTGCAATCGATCCGTTAGGCAAAACCGCTAAGAGTGCCTGATCGCCAGAAATATCGACCGCAGGTTGGCCTACCGGAGCTTGAATATCATCGAAAATAACTTCAATCTCGCCGTTATCAATCACGATAGGAGTAGTCAGTTCGTTTGCCATAACTAAGACCTCTAAGTTTGTTGTTTAATCTGTTGTCAGCGAGTAACAGAATCTGTTTCCTCCGTATCGTAGACAGGCAGTATCTCAACGCGCTTGAGGCCTAGGACCCAAATCAAATCTGGGCCTTAGGACCTACAAGAGCCTAGTTTGTCTGGGTTTAGAAAACGTGAGAATAGCATAGGAAGAAATCTACTGTTATCTCACTGTTTGTTCAGCCAATTCTCAGACGGAATCAAACTCCCTAATAAAACTCTCATTCAATTTGCTTGTGCATTCGTTAGGGACTGGCTCGAATATGAAATACCCGTAGATCGAGTTTCGACTTCGCTCAACTCTCGAAACTAGCAGGTTGAGCGGAGTCGAAACCGGATTTGTCGGGTTATATTACCTAGCCGCATATTTCTTACCTCAGTAAAAAATGAAGAAGGTAAAACTTTTAAGCTTGAGTAATTGGCCTAGTCTAAGGAGCAGCAAAATAATTATCCAGCACCCAGGGCTTTCTCAGTAGACATTCATCTAGGCAAAGATGCCTCACATATACTTTAGGAGCTGTGCAAGAAATGACTTAGCGGTTTTAGTGCTTCCGACGTTATAGGGTACATCACAGTTATGGCAAGGTCACAAGGTCCCATTCGACTCCTACTGGTAGATGATGAAGACATTATTCGCTATGGGCTGAATGCAATTTTGCAATGTGAAACGGCCATTGAAGTGGTCGGAGAAGCCTGTAACGGTCAAGAGGCGGTGGAGCAGGCTCAGCGATTGACCCCAGACGTTGTGCTCATGGATATTGGCATGCCTGGGATGAGCGGTGTCACGGCCACGGGAAAGATTTGTCAGGCGCTGCCCGATACAAAAGTATTAATCCTAACAACCTTGACGGAGGATCGTCATTTACACGACGCTATTCAACAGGGAGCCTCAGGCTATTTGTTGAAAAATGTTCCCCCCGAAGATTTTATTCATATTATTCAAAGTACCCACAAGGGCTACATGCAGTTTGACCCCACCATGGGTCAAAAACTGCATCAACAGCTCAAGTCACCCGCTCCCAACAACTCTGTAAACGATTGGAAAGGCGTAACGCCGAGAGAGCAAGAGGTGCTGCAGCTAATTGCGACAGGTGCCAGTAATCGAGAGATATCTCAGAATTTGCACATTACTGAGAAAACGGTTAAAAATCATGTGAGTAATATTCTAAGTCGTGTCGGTTTAAGAGATCGCACACAGCTAGCAATTTGGGTCAATACGAGTAACATAGAGGTGCTGCAGCCTGCGTAAATTCAGACAATCCGTTATGATGCGTTGGAATCTCTGGGCAAAATTTAGCGTAGCTCTCTTGTTAGTTTGGCTAGTGGTGAGTGGATCGACTATCGCGATGCTCTCTCAACATTTGAATAGCCATGCAGAACAGGCTGTCAGAGAGCGAGCGACAATCGTACTAACGGCTATGCAGTCCGTGCGCGATTATACTCGTGACCATGTGCAGCCTTTACTAAAAGAGAGTGAAGATGTGGGTACTTTTGTGCAGGAGAGCATTCCTAACTTTTCTGCCCGCACTGTGTTTGCTGATTTTCAACAACAGGATGCACTTTTAGAAGATTTCTTATACAAAGAGGCCACACCTAATCCGACTAACCTGGATGATTTAGCCGATACGTTTGAAGCCGATATTTTTAGTCAGCTGCAGCAGTATGTCAAAGAACATCAAAATGAACCGCAGGTACTGTCTGGGTATCGTTCTTTAGATGGGAAAAAGCTTTTTTATTCTGCTCGACCGCTACTGATGACGGATACTAGCTGTTTGGAGTGTCACGGCAGCGCTCAAGATGCTCCCCAGTATCTGTTGGATATGTACGGCGATCGCAACGGCTTTAACTGGCAGCTCAATGATGTCGTGGCGGCACAGATGGTCTATGTGCCAGCCGATATGGTTTTTAATCGGGGACGTCAGAATCTTCTCACGGTTACAAAAACGCTCCTTGGTATTTTAGGGGCGTTTTTTGTGGTGATTAATCTGCTGCTATGGCGGATGGTGGTTAAGCCTTTGAAGGTTCTGACGAATACGGCGAAATTTGTCAGCAGCTGTTCTATTCAAGCAGGGCAAGAAACCTGCCCTCAAGACCGGCCTCTGGAGAAATTAACCCAACGGCAGGATGAACCCGGTCAGCTAGCCCGCTCGTTTCAGTACATGATTTATGTGCTAGGTCAGCGGGAGCAAGATCTGCAGCTGGCGGTGCAAGAGCGGACGCGATCGCTAGAGCAGGAAATGCGCGATCGCAAAACCGCCCAAGATGCCCTCCAAACCTATTCCCATGCCATGAACCACGACCTGCGCAATCTGGTCATGGGCATTTCCAACCTGGTGCAGGGGATGCTTTTCCGAGCAAAGGCCGTGCCGGCTCGGTCGTCGGTCGTCATGGAGCCCAAGGCGTTGACCATGATTCAGCAGAGCTGCGATCGCCAGCTTAAACTCATGAGTTCGCTAATGGACGTGCAGTCAGCCGACATCTGGCGCGTATCGCTCCAGCCTAGCCCTGTAAACCTACGACAGCTCACCGAAGATGTCAGATTTTTCTACGAAACTAGACAGGTCATTACCGCAGGCGGCATAGATAACCAGATTTCATCAGACCTGCCGCCAATTCATGGCGATTTTAGTCAGCTCAGACGCGTCTTTGAGAACCTGATTGAAAATGCCCTGAAATACAATCCACCAGGGGTGAGCATTACGTTGACCGCCAGACTCGACACCCCAGCGATGGTGCGCTGTGCGGTGATTGACAATGGCGTAGGTATTGAGCCTGCCAAGAGCCAAAACCTATTTGAAATATACGCCCGTGGGGATACTCAATGCTCAGTGGATGGATATGGTTTGGGTCTTTATATCTGCCGTCAAATCATTGAAGCCCACGGTGGTAATATCGGTGTGCAAACACCTGCAGCTGGGGGCGCAGAATTTTGGTTTACGCTACCTATCCATTGCTAAATCTACCATCTAGAGATTTTGGCATTTCCTAAGCTAGCGGACATCCAAAATTAAGGAGATACCCGTACCCTATTTATGGCTTCTGAAAATCCCACAAATCAGTCTCTAGAATGGGGAGATAAAACGGATGCAGCATTGGTCCTATCCCTACGACAGGGGGACAAGGCTGCCCTGGCGGTTTTGTATGACCGTTACTCGCGGCTGGTGTACACCGTTGCCTTTCGGATCCTAAACAACGGTCCAGAATCTGAGGATCTGACCCAAGAAATTTTTCTCAACCTTTGGCAAAAACAAACCTACGATCCGACCCGCAGCGCCCTCAGCAGTTTTTTGAGCACCGTGACTCGCAATCGGGCTATCGACCGGGTGCGATCGCGCAGTAATCGTCGTCGGATTCTTAAAGGGATGGTCCCCCAGACGGTGCCTGACTTTTCTGTTCCTGTCGAGCAGGCCTCCCAGGGAGAACGGTCGCAGCGGGTGCGCGCGGCCCTACAAAATCTGCCTGAAAAGCAGCGAGAATTGCTATGGCTGGCTTATTTTCATGGATTTAGTCAATCCGAAATCGCGAGTCATACGAATATTCCTTTAGGGACGGTCAAGTCGCGAATGCGTCAGGGATTGCTCAAGTTGAAAGGAACCCTCCAAGATTTAGTTGACTAACTACGCCCCTCTTTTGATCGATTACCCATCTCTGTCCTATGGCTTCTGAGCGAAAATTAGATGAATTAGCCGCTGACTATGTTGCTGGCACTCTCTCAGATGAAGAGGCTGATGAATTCGCCCGACTAGTGGTTACGAATCCAGAGCTGCAGGCAGAGGTTAGTCGTCTTGAAAAAACTATTGGCTTAGTGCTGGGTGAGTTCCCGCTGATGGAACCGCCCCCAAGGTTACGGGACGCTGTCCTTATGGGAATTGACAGTCCCGTTAGCAGCTCTACTGAGCGCCCTAACGTTCGCTCTAGATCCTCATCCTTAGTCTGGATATTGGGAGCCTTAGCCGCTGGAGCGACGGCGCTATCCGGCATCCTCGGACTGAATAACCACCGATTGCGGTTGGCAAATCAGCAGCTCCAGAACGATCTGGTTGCAGCCATGCCGGCACAGCAGGCACAGCTGATTTTGCAGCAGCCTGATACTCGCTTTTACGACTTTGAAGGCACTGATAGAGCTGCCGATTCATTTGGCAGCATGATTGTGGATACGCAAGGGTTGGAGGCTGCGATCGCATTTAAAAACCTCCCTCCCCTAGCGACCGATCAAACCTATGCCCTATGGGTTAACTATCAAGGCCAGTACATTCCCTGCGGTAATATCCAACCGGGTCAGGACGGTACTGTCTTCGCCACCCTACCCATGCCACCGGTCTACCAGTCTAGACCCTGGGTTAAAGACGTCATCGTCACGGTTGAACCTGCCGATTTACCTGCTCAACCCACAGGCCCTATAGTGGCTGAAACCATTTAGGAAAAAGCATTTCAGGATAATTCCAAAAAAGTTCATCCAAACCACACCCTCACTCGTATTAATAATCAAACGGATAAATTGTTGTTGATACGGAGTTTATTGTTGGGCCTACAAAAATCGCACCACTAAGTGCGATTTTGAGAGAGATTTTTTCAATCTGTATGACATCCAAATAGGATTCCAGCAGACTACGAAAAAGATCAAATTTAATCTCATCCAATGCCGAACATTATTCGTATCTATAACTGAATGCCAATTATGTTCTCATCCAGCTTCGCTGTTAAGTAAGCCATAGAACAGTAATTGCATATCTGTTTATTAGCTCTTTTCTTGATAAAAAGTTCGACTAAAGCTGTCTTGGCGCTGCTGCCAGGACGATTTTTCCGTACTGAAATTTTATCGAGATTCTCTCTCGCTTTTGCTATCTAAAACTATTAGGAGAACCTCCAATGAACGCTTTATTAGCTCTTCTCGTTAATCAGATTGTTGGCACACTGTTTCAGGATGCACCAGAAATCGAAGACCTGGGAGACATCTTCGTAGGCGGCAACAACGATGACAATCTACAAGGCGGCGACCAAGACGATATCTTTTTTAGTGCCAATGGTGATGACACCATTCTTGGTGGTGCCGGTACTGACGTCGTCTTTGCTGGCAATGGTAAGGACACCGTTATTGGCCAAACGGGTAACGATGTTGCATTCTTAGGGTCAGGTAATGACCGCTTTATCTGGAACAACGGTGATGGCAGTGACTTCATCAATGGTGGAGCTGGTTACGATACTACTCAGGTCAATGGTGCCGATGGTCCTGGAGATGAGTTTGAACTCACCCAAGAAAATGGTCAGGCTATCTTTAACCGTCTAAATTTGGGTCTGTTTACCCTGACTAACGAGAGTATTGAAAAATTTAAGATTAACGGACAAGGCGGCGATGACTCTCTAAAAGTCGGTGATTTGACCGGCAGCGATGTTAAAAAAGTTGTCTTTTCCGGGGGAGATGGCAACGACGTTTTAGATGCCCGTGAAAGCTCCACTGAAATCAAGGCCAAAGGCGGAGATGGTGACGACCTGCTACTAGGCGGCTCTGCCGAAGATACCTTTATCGCAGGCAATGGTGATGATACAGTCGTTGGTCAGCGGGGGAATGACACAGCGGACCTGGGTGCTGGCGATGATCGCTTTATCTGGAACAATGGCGACGGCAGTGACTTTATCAACGGGGGCCATGGGTTCGATATTACCCAAGTGAACGGTGCTGATGGTGCAGGTGATGAGTTTGACCTGCGTGAGGTCGATGGTCAGGCTATTTTCAATCGCCTTAATCTGGGTCTCTTTACTCTAACTAACGAAGGTATTGAACAGTTTGAGATTAATGGTCAGGGCGGCGATGATTCCCTGACAGTGGGTGAACTCGCCGACAGCGATGTGCAAAAAGTTGTCTTCTCCGGTGGTGATGGCAATGATGTCTTAGACGCCCGTGAAAGTTCGACCACCATTGAGGCTTTTGGTGGCGATGGCAATGATTTACTCCAAGGTGGTTCTGCTGTAGATACCTTTTTTGCCGGAGCTGGAGACGACATTGTTGTGGGCCAGCGCGGCAATGACATCGCATACCTGGAAGATGGCGACGATCGCTTTATCTGGAACAATGGCGACGGCAGTGACTTTATCAATGGTGGTTTAGGCTTTGATGTTACACAAGTAAACGGAGCGGATGGCGCTGGCGATGAGTTTGACCTGCGTGAGGTCAATGGTCAGGCTATTTTCAACCGTCTTAACCTGGGTCTGTTTACCCTGACTAATGAAGGTATCGAGCAGTTCGAGATTAATGGTCAAGGCGGTGATGATTCATTCACGATTGGCGATCTCACAGGAAGTGAGGTGCAATCTGTTCTCTTCTCTGGTGGCGATGGCAATGACTTCTTGAACGCCAGCGGTACCTCGACTCCGGTAACTGCCGATGGCGGTGACGGTGATGATATTCTCATCGGTGGTGCAGGGGATGACATCCTCATTGGTGGCAATGGTGCCGACCTGCTGATTGGTGGCGCTGGCAGTGATATTCTGATTGGCGGTGTCGGGGCCGACCTCTTTGGCTTTGATACCGGTGCAGCCTTTAATGCTGCTGATCTCGGCACCAATCAAATTCAAAACTTTGAAGCCATCGATAGCATTGTGCTAGACGTCACTGTCTTTGCTGCACTCACTAGCGCAGTTGGGGGAGCCTTAGCCGCTAACGAATTTGCAGTGGTTAACAGTGCTGAAGAGGCTGCCTTGAGTGATGCCACCATTGTCTACGGGGCGAATACCGGGAACCTGTATTACAATCCCAATGGTGCAGATGACGGTTTTGGCAACGGTGCCCAGTTTGCAACGATTGAAGGCGCACCCACACTAGACGCTAATAGCTTTGTTATTCAGGCATAGTAAGTCTGAATAAAGCAGAAAAAAGGCATCGCTGATTCTCGGGATGACGTTACCAGGAAGAGATCGCTAAATAGCAGCAGCTACAGATTGGCGCATCCTCTAAATCAGCAATCGTTGAAAATAATAAGAACTAGAGCAGAACGATACAGACAAGGTGTCGTTCTGCTCTAGTTTTTGAGTGATTTTAGTCAATACTAGCTAAGCGCTCTTTATATTAGCTTTTCGGACTAGGAGATTTTTATAGAGCCAGATACTTGAGGCTCATAGTTATATCACACAAGCACCTTCGTATTTATACGGAACTTTCAAGATAGCTTATCGAGAACTTATAATTCCTGATAACTTTGTTCAGCCAAAGTACGAATTCTGATTATAATTCTACGCTTTACTATAAACATAACCTAGAAAATGTTTAAGTACTGAGCGTATAGCAACCCGTTATGAGATGCGATCTTCAATCGGCTGCAGCCATAGGCTGTAAGGAAATTTTTGTTGCAGAAAGGATTCCACTAGGATTCAAAAAAGAAGCTGAATTTTACAGCATAATCATTCGCACGCTTCCAGATCTCATCTGGCTAAAAGCTCTTAATGGTGTATACCTAGCCTGCAACCTGCGTTTCGAAGATTTTTTTGGAGCCTCTGAACAAGAGATACTTGGTAAGACCGATTATGATTTTGTAAATACCAGATTGGCCGACTTGTTTCGGGAGCGCGACCAAGAGGTCATTCTGAAAGACTCCCCATCCATAAACGAAGCATGGACCACATTTGCCAATGATGGACACTGCGAACTCCTGGAAATAAGAAGACTTCCCATGTATGGAGATAAAGGAAAGCTGATCGGTGTACTAGGCATTGGACATAATATTACTAACCGTAGAGCATCAGAGGAAAAACTGCAGAAAAGCGAGGAACGGTTTTCCCTAGCTATGCGTGGAGCCAATGATGGACTTTGGGACTGGAACCTGGAAACAAATCAAGTTTATTATTCACCGCGCTGGAAGAACATGCTGGGGTATGCAAATGATGAACTGACCAATGATTTAAGCACCTGGCAAAGCTTAGTCCATCCAGACGATAAAGACATGGTCTTGAAAATGGTTCAAGACTATTTGGTCGGTAACGTTGATTCGTTTGATGTTGAAATGCGTATGCAGCATAAAGCAGGGCATCAAGTTTCTGTGCTATCCCGTGCATTTCTGGTCCATCGTGATTCTGATAGAAAAGCCGTTCGCCTAGTAGGCACCCACGTTGATATAACAGCCCGAAAGAAGTCAGAGGCATTTGATGACAAAAATGCAGAAATTCTGGAAATGATCGCAACTGGAAAACCCGCATCAGAGATTTATCCAGAAATCGCACTCATGTATGAAGGACGTCACCCTGGGCTGCGATGCTCCATGCTTGAGTTAGAAGATGGACACCTCATGCATGGAGGAGCCCCAAGCCTGCCCAAAGAATACTGCGAGGCGGTTCATGGTCTAAAAAACGGTCCCAATGTAGGCTCATGTGGCACATCGACCTATACCGGCAAACGTGTCCTAGTTGAGAATATTGAAACAGATCCAAAATGGGCAAAGATTAAACATGTAGCTCTTCCCCATGGCATGCGCTGCTGCTGGTCTGAGCCAATTAAAAGTTCCTCAGGCATAGTATTAGGTGCCTTTGGTATGTACTACAACTATCCCGCACTGCCCAATGAGGAGGAGTCAAACGATCTCAAATCTGCGGCCAGGCTAGCTGGAATTGTGATGGAGCGAGACCACGCTCAAAAGCGGATACGAGAATTAGCGTATGTCGATGACTTAACAAGAATTGCTAATCGTGCTCACTTCTATCAGAATCTTGAAGTATCGATCAAACGTTCTGACCGAAACACATCTCGTTTCGGACTGCTCTATATTGATTTAGATAATTTTAAGAGTGTGAATGACAGCCTTGGGCATGGTGCTGGTGACTTACTGCTTCAGGAAATTGCCAAGCGACTGCAAAATGTGGCACGTGAAATTGATTTTGTCGCTCGGCTGAGCGGTGATGAATTCTGTATTCTGGTGAATGATATAGACGATGACTATGCTGCAGCCCATGTGGCTCAACGTTGTCTTGACGTGATATCAAGGCCAGTCGAACTATCAGCCAGAAAATTCACTCCAGCTTGCAGTATTGGAATTGCCCACTATCCGGATGACGGACAAGATCTCTCTACTTTGATCAAAGCAGCTGACACGTCACTTTATGCCGCCAAGGAACGTGGAAAAAATCAGTATACGTTCTATAAACCTGAGCTGACTCAGAAAGCAGAGTATCGGTTTCGCGTGGAGCAAAATTTAAGGGAGGCAGTCGAAAAACAGCAGTTATCACTGGTCTATCAGCCTCAGGTTGAGATTCTCACGGGTAACATTATCGGTGTTGAGGCTTTGTCACGCTGGCATCATCCCCAATTAGGTCAAGTCTCACCTGTTGAATTTATTGCCACCGCCGAACGAATAGGGATGATTAAACCCCTCACAGAATGGGTATTAAGAACGGCTTGTAATCAGGCTGTTGCCTGGAAGCAGGCAGGCTTACCGGCAATTCGGATGGCGGTTAATATTTCTCCCGTTCATTTTCTTGATAAAGATTTTGTATCATTGATTAAGCGTGTTATTGATGAGACTGGCATGGTGCCATCGGAATTAGAACTGGAAGTGACCGAGAGTGTTGTACAGACAGATCGACAAAATCTCTCAATTTTTCAGGAGTTGAAAAATATAGGGGTGTTACTGGCAATTGATGATTTTGGCACAGGGTATTCATCGTTTGCCTCCCTGAAACACCTGACGGTTGATTGCCTAAAAATCGATAAATATTTTATTCATGATATGCTTTCCGATAAAAAATCGAAGGTCCTAATCGGCTCCATGATAGAAATGTGTCGCAATCTGGAGCATAACATTGTGGCTGAGGGAGTTGAGACCGCAGAGCAATGTCACACGCTCCAAAAATTTGGTTGTGAAACTGCACAGGGCTATTTTTTTAGCACCCCTATTGGCTCTGATGAAGTATCAAAGCTGCTGAATAGCAATGTTGTTTATGGCAAGAACATGTGGCCTGATGCCATCGTCCCTTGACAAGAAAAGTAGTTACCTATTCATTGATTGTAATCCGGTGCTTTTAACTCGATGGTAATATTTCATCCAAAATCGTTTCGATGGCGTGCACAATCTCTTCAGATTTTTGTGGGTCTAGCGCATCTGGATGGGGGGACGCAAACTGACCTGAATCGTTGTCGAAATACTGGCCGGAAGCAGTTTCAAATTCATCTGAAAGCGCCGCGCGAGTAAGAATTTCAGCACCGATGCGGATATCACCTCCCGCTACACCAAAGGCCTGTTTTACCATTTTGCTGCCGAGCATTGATCCAGGATTCACCGCGATGATGGCCGGGCTGTCTTCCTTTAGCGCTAGCACGCGCGACCACATTGTAATCGCCAGTTTGCTTTGCGCATAGGCTGCACCGTCAGATAGCTTAACTCGTCCAGCCAGCGCGTCCAGATTGACGGTCGACTGAGCTGCGGAGGACAGATTGATTACCCGCCCGGATGCAACCATGAGTGACATTAGCCGCTGTGTTAGCAAATAGGGTGCGATCGCATTGACAACAAACCGTACATCCAGACCATTCTGCGTCACCGGATCGGACGAGCTATAGACACCAGCATTGTTGATCAGTACATCAAGCTTTGCGTGACGTTCGGTAACCGCGATCGCGAAAGCCTCCACATCAGCCATGCATGATAGATCAGCTACATAACCTTCAACTCGCCCACCGTCCGCAGAGAGCATCATTTCCACGTTCTCAAGTTTTGCCGGGTTACGCCCATGCAACAAAACATTATGCCCCTGCGAGACCAACATCTTTGCTGTTTCCAGACCGATGCCGTCGGTTGCTCCCGTGACAAGGATAGTCTTTTCCATAATCTTATTTCCTCTACTCAGCGAAGTCTGGCAGTATATCATCGGCGAGACGTTTCAGCGTTGTCTCGATATTTGCCTGGTTAAAGCGCAGGTTCAGTGCAACATGATTGATCCCAATCGCTTCTAGCGATTTAAGATGAGTTCGCAGGTGGCGGGTACCCAGTCGGAAACCTAAATGGATGGGCTGCGGCTGTGTCCCAGGGGCATCGGTCAAGTCAACATAGAGCGGTTGCATCACTGGTTTGTTCGGTTTGCCTGTTGCTTTGACCCGCGCCTGCCAATCGTGAATGACTTGCGCCTGGAGGGCAGTATTACGGGAATAGGTCATCCAACCATCCCCATGCTGGGCGATCCATTCAGGGGCTTGTTGACTACCGCCCGTAATTAGCAACGGCAGTTTTCCGGACGTCGGTTTGGGCAGCATGTCCATACCACCATTGGGACTGCCATAGGTATTTTCAAAGACCGGTTTGTCCTCGCCCATGCGTCTGATGTAGTCAAAGCTTTCGCGAAATCGGGCACCACGCTCAGCAAAGGGCAAATTGAGCGCCGGATAAGTACTTATCCAAAATTAATTACATAGTCTTCCCCAAACCCTTTGAGGACTTTTTCGACATATTGAAC
>NZ_JADEXP010000097.1 GCF_015207065.1 Leptolyngbya cf. ectocarpi LEGE 11479
ACCCCACCCAGCGGCAATCCGTTACCCCGTCCCGGTCTGCCAGCCCCTGGTAACAATACCAATGTTGACTACCAGGTGATCGTACCGGGAGGTTCCGCTATTTTGCGATCGCGGGTTAACTCCGTCGAACCGGGTGCCTTTCGCACCACGGTCAACGGCCAGACTGTGATCCAAGCTGGCCGCTTTCGGGAGCAAGCTCGGGCTAATGAGCTACGCCAGCGACTCATCCAAGCCGGACTCTCCGCCCAGATTGTGGAAACGGAGCAAGTCAGCCTCCCCACTCGACCCACCACGCCATCGGGCGACATCGTTTACCAGGTGATTGTGCCGGGAAGTTCTGCAGTGGTGCGATCTCGAGTCAATTCGATCGAGTCCGGTGCCTTTCGCACAACGGTAGATGGTCAGGCGGTGATCCAGGCTGGGCGCTTTCGCGAACAGTCTCGGGCTAATAACTTACAGAGACGGCTGAAGGACGCGGGTCTCGATGCGCGCATTGTTCAAACTACTGGTGTCCCCACACCCACGCCATCGCCCACCACGCCGACCACGCCCGCCCGTCGTGGAGAAGTGCTGGTGATGATCGATCCGGGGCATGGCGGACGCGATCCAGGCGCCGTCGGCAATGGCCTCCAGGAAAAGGAAATCAACCTGTTTATCTCTCGCCGCGTCCAGCGCACCTTAGAACAGCGAGGCTATCGAGTCGCCTTGACCCGCAACAGCGATATAGAAGTCGATCTACAACCTCGGGTAAACATTGCAGAACGCGCCAACGCCACCGTGTTTGTCAGTATTCATGCCAATGCTATTAGCCTTAGCCGTCCTGAGGTAAATGGTCTAGAGACTTATTATTTTTCATCGGGGCGCAGCCTAGCACAATCCATCCAGAGAAGTATTCTAAGTAGTACCGACCTTCGCGATCGCGGCGTTCGTCAGGCTCGTTTTTACGTTCTACGCAACACGTCAATGCCGGCAGTGCTGGTGGAAACCGGGTTTATCACCGGTCGTGAGGATTCAGCTCGCTTTCGCAGCAATGCAGCCCGCGAGCAAATTGCCGATGCTATTGCTCAAGGGATTATTGACTATCTGCGCTGATCCGCCGTTCCTATGTCAGCACTTAGCTGACGGTTAACTCCACAGGATATGAGCCGTATCGTAAATCGTGCTGACGCGCTAGCCAGGCTTGTTGAACTGGGCGTAGAGAGCCCAATACTGGCAAGACACGTTGAGCGATCGCTAATTTTCGAGGAGATGAACGGATGACTTTGAGGCCGTCGGCTTCTCGCAGCTGTAGGGTTTGCGATCGCACGACCTCCGGCAATCGTTCCCGCTGAATACATTGCAGTGCATCATCGAGGTCTGCCGGGCCTGCTTGCCAGGCAGGAACCAGATGATTAGCAGCGACAATGGCATCCCGCAGCGCTAAATTAATTCCTTGAGCCCTAACCGGTGACATGGGGTGGGCCGCATCCCCCAGCAGCAAAACACCTGGAACCCACCAGCGAGCACATCGTCCCACGACTACATTGAGTCGTACAGGAGGAGTGACCGCCTCTCTCTGGGACAGCACATGCTCGGCTAACCAGTCGGGGGCGGGGCGAGCTGCCACAGTTAACCAGTCTGCATCATTTAACGTGCTCAGTCCTCCCTTCGGCAAGATTAAGCCATACTGAAGTTGACCATCCCATGAGGTATAGCAGCTGGCCGGATGCTGTTGGGCTTTAGCCATCAGATAAAACTGACAGGTATTTTGCAATCGTTCAGGAGCTGGCAGCTTAAACCACAGCACATCATATTGATCGGGTTGTAGGTCGATCTTTAACCCCGCTTTCCGGCGCACCAAGGAACCGCGACCATCACAGCCGATCACTAGATCCCCATGCAGCTTGGAGACCCGATCTTCTATTTTTACCTGAACACCGACAACACGGTCATTTTCCCAAAGTAGCTCTTGAACCTGACAGCCAGCCCTAAACTCAAAGCCGTCATATTTTGCAGCCTCATCCACCAGTGTTTGCAGCAGAGCCGGTTGAGAAACGATGCTGAGAGATATGTCACCCAGGTCTGGTTCAGGGATAACAAAAACCTCCTTCCCACCCAGATGGATATTCCAAGATTCAAGCCGACGCCGGGGAACTGCTGACTGTAGAAGAGGCAACAATCCCATTTGAGCCAGGGCCTGCATCCCCGCAGGCATCAGTCCTTCACCGCGAAAAACCCGGTCAAAGGTAGTTTCCTGTTCCAGTAAGGTGACTCGAAGACCCGCTCGAGCTAATAAGAAAGCCAGGCTTGCCCCCGCTGGTCCGGCCCCAACAATAATGACGCCCATAGGATTGATGATGAGCTAGACAGGAGAGCTAGACGATGCCGCCAGCTGTTGCGAGCTACTATCGGGTGTTGTTTGCGCTCTGAGCGCCCGGAACATACCAAATCGACAGAGACCTGCGCCAAATGCCAACCGCATCAGCAGTAGTGTGGGCACCTCTCGCAAGGATTTAACCAAACCAGAGAACCCAAAGCGAATTAATCCCTTGGGACGGACCACCCCTTGCCATATGGAATCTAGCCATGAAGGCAGCGTCTCTTGGGTCCAGTCTGCCGTCACCACATCGCCTTGAACCAAGCCAGTCGCCGCCAGGTTCTCAGCAAATCCTTCAATACTGGCAAAGGCGGGATGGGACCATTGGTCTAGTAATTGCCGCATCACTGGCTTTTCCCAAAAATTTAAAGGTACCTGACGATCGTCTCGCTGGTTCCAGTCTGCTAAGACCAAAAGACCGCCTGGTTTTAGGACTCGCATTAGTTCTCTGGCAAACACAGCTTTATCAGGCATGTGCGGTCCCGCTTCTACCGACCACACCACATCAAAACTGGCATCTGGAAACGACAGGGCCATGGCATCATCCACCTTAAATTGCGCAGTGACGCCTGCTGGTGTTAGCTGCTGTGCTCGTTGTACCTGCTGAGGACTAATGGTCACACCCGTAACATCAAACTGATAGTCCCTGGCCAACATGCGGCTGCTACCCCCAATACCACAGCCCACATCCAGCAGTGTGGTACCGGGAGCTAAGCGGTCTAAACCGCCCCACTTCACCATTTCATGAACAAAGTCGGCCTTTGCCTTGAGAAAATCCTTAGACCGGGGGGAAGACCCGTAATGCCCTAGATGAATATGCTCGCCCCAATAAAACTCTAAGATGCCATCTTCAGTCCACTGATCGTAGGAGTTAGCCACTGAGTCTGAAGACTGATAACGTCGGGCGCTCAACACATAAACCGCCACTCCCAGCACTGACAACGTCAATAACAGCTTGAGCACAAACAATAAATTCATTTTAGAGAAAGCGGAGATGTAGAGATCGATATCGACATCAGCTTGGGAGCGCTAAAAACGATACATTCCTTTACATCCTACCAAACTCCTACATCACCCTAAAGCGAAGAAAATTACACGGGGTACGGTCCCGTCAAATACTTACCACTGCTGATTTTCTCGCGTATCTTTAACTGCGGCCATAAAAAATATGACCGTAATCGGAATACTCAACGCCAGCACAATACTGGTGGGCAGCACCCCCAGATCGGGTTCGCCATAGGCGAGTTCAAACACCGAGCCGACACCAGCAATGGCGGTAATACAAGTACCGGCTAAAAACAAACCACTTTTAGGGGTCACAGTATTCTCCTAACAATGAAAAATGGGATATGGGGCCGTACAGACGTTGAATTCCAATAAAATCCTTAGGCTACCTTCCTAACATCATTAGCAGAAAACCCACTTTTTTGAAGTTCCTGAGCCAGGGCAATGGCATTTTCCACACGGTCAACAAACATGACGCCATTGAGATGATCCATTTCATGCTGAATCACGCGAGCGAGTAAATCGTCTGCTTTGATCTTTTGAGGACGACCATTTTCATCTTTGAAACTAACCTCAATGGCCGCTGGGCGCACAACATCTAGAAACACATTGGGAATGCTCAAACAGCCTTCTTGCCCACAGGCCATTTCCTTGCTGTAGCGAATGATCTTGGGATTGAGCAGTATCAGAGGCTGGTTAGCGGCTTCTTCAGGATCCGTATCCACGACTAAAATTTGCTTGTGAATGCCAACTTGGGGCGCGGCTAGACCAATGCCATCCTCGCTGTACATGGTCTGCAGCATCTTATGGGCAATGTCACGAATACCGTCATCCACTTTGGCAACCCGTTTAGTCGCCTTTCTGAGCACCCGGTCACCCAAGTAGTGCAGCTCCAAGGGGGGCTTTTTTAACTTTTCTTTGCTGACTGAAATACCCACAGTTAAATTGATTAGGCTGATGAATCTAATATCTATCCTAGCAATTAGGGTTTCAACTCGCGTGCACGTATGGGGCTATGTACAGAAAAACCCGACAGTAACGCCCTGGGATAATGTTTTAATCAGGCTGTTTGTGTTTTCTGCGTCGTTTTGGTTGTTCGCTCAGCATGTTTGTAAATCAGCATGGGTAAGTTTTTTACTAAAGCCAGCTATCTATTGCGGGAAACCTTGTTAGGGTTGCAGCGTGGGGGTTGGATGAACTGGGCTGCTGTCAGTACCATCATGGTGCTGTTGTTTCTTTTTGGCGTCAGCCTACAAGCTACATGGCAGGTGGAAAGTTTACTGAATCAGTTTGGTAGCCAGCTAGAAATTGCGGTCTATCTCGAAAGCGGCGTGGCTGCTGATAGCCTTAGCGATCGCATCAGTAACCTGACCGAGGTTGCTGATGTCGTCACGGTCACCAAAGAAGATGCCTGGGCACAGCTGAGTCAAGAACTGGGAATTGCCGACATACCCGGTGCAACTGAGCAGCTCAAGGGCAATCCTTTAGTCGACGAAATCAAAGTTAAGGTCAAAACCTCTGAAGCGGTACCTGCGGTGGCGGCCCAGCTAGAGAACATAGCTGGCGTAGACGAGGTGCTCTATGTAACTGAAGCAGTCCAGCGCCTAACGGAACTGAATCAGGGGTTGAAGTATGTCAGTGTGGGAGTACTTGCCATTTTGAGCCTGACTGCGATCGCAGTCATCACTACCACCATTCGCCTCATTGTCATGGCTCGACGACGAGAAATTGAGGTCATGCAGCTAGTGGGTGCCACCTCCGTCTGGATCTATATGCCGTTTATTTTGCAGGGCATTACCTTCGGTATTTTAGGAGCTTTGATCGCGTGGGCCTTACTGGTAGGTACACACCAGTCCTTGCAGCGGCTATCGGCCCAGCAACCTGAATTTCTACAATTTTTAGCCGTCGGCCTGCAGTTTACGCCCAAGCAGCTCATACTGCTGCCCGCATCACTGTTTGCCCTAGGGAGTGCGGTGGGACTCCTAGGGAGCTTGGTGGCGGTACGCAAGTTTGCCGTACGACCCTAGGCCAGCCTAGGGCGTCTGCCGACAAGGCCTGATCTAAATACCCATAAAAAAACCTAGCCCCTAGAGGCTAGGAGTATGTAAACGTTTCGAGTGAAAGCTGTTATGGAATCAATGCCTAGTAGGCTAGACCCATGCTACGAGTAGTTTCAGCACCCAGATAGACACGAATACTCAAAAAGTCAGTGGGGCAAGCGGTCTCACAACGCTTACAGCCAACACAGTCTTGAGTTCGAGGGGAAGCAGCTATCTGACCGGCTTTGCAGCCATCCCAAGGCACCATTTCCAGTACGTCTGTCGGGCAAGCCCGAACACACTGAGTACAACCAATACAGGTATCGTAAATTTTGACCGAATGAGACATCGAAGGAATGCTCCAATATTATTAAACGGTTTCAGCTATATAGCGGCTTGGCCATGACCTGTAATGCACATAGGCCCTATCCTGAGAGTAAATCCAATAATAATTTAAGGACTACAGCTACAGAAAGAACCATTTACATTAGCCAAAATCAGCCACAAGAGTTCTCCAATCAAGCTTTAGTCTATCAGTGCCGTTTTTAGGGAACGGAGCAACATGTAAAAAGTTTATGGATTGTAATAAACCACCTCTAAAGTTGAGAGCGCTAGGGTTTGCCCACGACCAAGTTAGGGGTTATTCAGCTTAGATGTCGCTGATAAATGTCACCGAGCCCCGCTCCCTTTGCGCCCTAAATGCAACCGAGGGGTTCCCATAATAGGGCGCACGCTTTCCTATAAGATGAAAAAATGTCTAGATTCAGACGGGCGTTTTGACGCCATGGAGTGTTCCAAGTCTGTATTTAGGACCTGTTATTTGCTGCCGCTGAAAAGGAGATTTGGAGATTATGGCTGACGACATTTTGGGAAAGGTTCAAAAGATCGTGTCTGAGCAGCTGAGTGTTGATGTCGCTGAGGTTAAGCCTGAAGCTAGTTTTGCCAATGATCTAGGCGCTGACTCTTTAGATACAGTAGAGCTGGTAATGGCGCTCGAAGAAGAATTTGATATTGAAATTCCCGATGAAGCAGCTGAGAGCATCGGCACGGTTCAGGCTGCTGTTGACTTTATTACAGACAAGTCACCGGCAGCATGAGCGCCCCTGTCTGTTTGAGAATTTGTTTTTTAATGCCTTGGGACCGTTCCCCTTGTGTCGATGACCATGACAACTACTGAAAAAAAACGCGTTGTGATTACTGGGATGGGGGCGCTGACTCCTATCGGTAACACCCTAGAAGCCTACTGGCAAGGATTACTGGCAGGCAAAAGTGGCATTGGGCCGATCACACTGTTTGATGCGTCAAAGCATAAATGCCGCATTGCTGGTGAGGTCAAAGGGTTTGATCCGTTAGAGTATCTGGAGGCTAAAGATGCTAAGCGGACCGACCGATTTGCTCAATTTGCGATCGCAGCTAGTAAACAGGCCCTCGCCGATGCCAGTCTCACCATCACCGATCTCAACGCAGAACAAGTGGGCGTCATGATTGGCACAGGTGTGGGTGGCCTCAAGGTCATGGAAGAACAGCAATCTGTATATATCAACAAGGGTCCCAGTCGCTGTAGCCCGTTTATGGTGCCCATGATGATCGCCAACATGGCAGCCGGTCTCACGGCCATTCATACCGGAGCAAAAGGGCCTAACTCTTGTGCTGTGACAGCCTGTGCGGCAGGCTCCAATGCCATCGGCGACGCTTTTCGTATCGTCCAAAATGGCTATGCCCAGGCCATGATTTGTGGTGGCACTGAAGCTGCGATTACCCCCCTATCCTTAGCGGGGTTTGCCTCAGCTAGGGCTCTGTCCACACGCAACGATGACCCTGACCACGCCAGTCGTCCCTTTGATAAGGAGCGCGATGGCTTTGTTATGGGTGAGGGCGCTGGTGTCTTGATTTTAGAAGAGCTAGACCATGCCCTTAGCCGAGGCGCCCGTATTTATGCAGAGATGGTGGGCTATGGCATGACCTGTGATGCTTACCACATGACGGCCCCCGTTCCCGGTGGAGCTGGAGCAGCACGCTCTATGGAATTGGCCCTTAAAGATGCTGGGGTATCTCCATCTGAAGTTAGCTACGTCAATGCCCATGGCACTAGCACTCCTGCCAACGATCCGACTGAAACGGCTGCCATTAAAACAGCCCTGGGCGATTGTGCCAAACAGATTCCAGTAAGTTCCACCAAGTCTATGACCGGCCATCTGTTGGGCGGCTCCGGTGGCATTGAAGGTGTCGCTGCCTGTATGGCGGTGGCTAATGACCGGGTGCCCCCCACCATTAATTTGCAAGAGCCAGACGCTGAATGTGATCTAGACTACGTGCCCAATCAGAGCCGTACCCACACTGTAGATGTGGCCATGTCTAACTCCTTTGGGTTTGGTGGCCACAATGTCACTCTGGTTTTTCGCAAGTATCGTAGCTAGCGCTACGGCTTGATAGGTATAATGACCTAACAGAGACATTAAGTAAAAAGAAAGGTTTGCCTATTGTGCGGGCAGACCTTTCTCAGATGGGCCTGTTCAAATCAATACTATATTTTAGATTACGTACCTGTCCGTTTTTAGCACATGCTTTGGCGTGTTGAAGGGCACCGACAGGAGCCCTAACCTGCTATCACCATCAGCAAAGGTGCGTTCGTCTGCTTTGTTCACACCTGGACTGTACCGTCGTTAATTACTTGGAAGACTATGGCTGTCGCAACCCAATCTCTTGAAACGCAGTGTATAAACGCCATTCGGTTCTTGGCCATTGATGCCGTTGAAAAGGCTAAATCTGGTCACCCTGGTTTGCCTATGGGAGCTGCGCCAATGGCGTTTGTTCTTTGGGATCAATTTATGCGCTTTAATCCCAAAAATCCTCAGTGGTTTAACCGAGATCGCTTCGTTCTATCTGCGGGTCATGGGTGCATGCTGCAGTATGCTCTGCTGCATCTCACCGGGTACGACAGTGTCAAAATTGAAGATATTAAAAACTTCCGGCAGTGGGGTGCAACGACGCCTGGACACCCCGAGAACTTTGAGACTCCGGGTGTTGAGGTTACAACAGGTCCCCTAGGTCAGGGTATTTGCAACGGTGTGGGTCTAGCCATGGCAGAAGCCCACCTGGCGGCTCGTTTTAATAAGCCTGACTGCACCTTGGTGGATCACTACACCTATGTAATTTTGGGTGATGGTTGCAACATGGAAGGTGTGTCGGGTGAAGCCTGTTCTTTAGCCGGTCACCTGGGTCTGGGTAAGCTGATCGCCCTATATGACGACAATCACATTTCCATCGACGGCTCTACGGATATCTCCTTTACCGAAGATGTGAGCAAGCGCTTTGAGGCCTACGGCTGGCACGTGCTGCATGTGGAAAATGGCAATACCGATTTGGCTGCGATCGCAAGCGCCATCGAAGAAGCCAAAAAGGTAACCGACAAGCCCACCATGATCAAGGTAACTACCACCATTGGTTATGGATCGCCTAACATGGCCGATACGTCGGGCGTGCACGGAGCGGCTTTAGGTGATACAGAAATTGGTCTCACTCGCGGGAATCTGGGTTGGGACCACGCTCCTTTCGAAATTCCTGAAGATGTGCTGACTCGTTTCCGTCAGGCGATTGAAAAAGGTGCTAGTGCTGAAGCTGAGTGGAATCAGACCTTGGCTACCTACCGCACTAAGTATGCCGAGGAAGCCGCTCTGTTTGAGCGGATGCTATCGGGTAAATTGCCTACCGGCTGGGAAGATGCCCTACCCACCTACTCTCCTGAAGGTAAGGCCATTGCCACTCGTAAAACCTCTGAAGCCACTCTCAACGCACTGGCTCCAGCAGTGCCTGAGCTAGTGGGTGGTTCGGCTGACTTGGCCAAGTCCAACAATACCTTGATGAAAATATCTGGGGATTTCCAAAAGGGTGGCTACGAGAATCGCAACCTACGCTTTGGGGTGCGCGAGCATGGCATGGGCGCTATCTGTAATGGGATTGCCCTGCACAACTCGGGTTTGATTCCCTACTGCGCCACTTTCCTTGTGTTTGCAGACTACATGCGAGCGGCCATTCGTCTATCGGCTCTGTCCGAGGCGGGTGTTCTCTACGTCATGACCCACGATTCTATTGCGTTGGGTGAAGACGGTCCTACTCACCAGCCAGTGGAAACGATTGCATCCCTGCGGGCAATTCCTAACCTGTATGTGATTCGTCCAGCGGATGGGAACGAGACGTCTGGGGCCTATAAGGTTGCGATCTCAAGCCGAAAGACTCCCACGTTGATGGCCTTCTCTCGTCAGAATCTACCTCAGTTAGAGGGTAGCTCCATTGATGCTGTCGCCAAGGGTGCCTATGTCATTTCTGATGATGATGGCGCTGATCTGATTCTGATCGGTACTGGTAGCGAAGTGCCCCTCTGCTTAGAGGCCGCCAAGGAACTGCGCTCCGCAGGCAAGAAAGTTCGCGTTGTTTCCATGCCCTGTTGGGAGCTGTTTGAGGCTCAAGATGCCGCTTATAAAGAGTCTGTTCTACCCAAAGCCGTAACTAAGCGCTTAGTCGTTGAAGCCGGTATTGAAATGGGCTGGGGCAAATACTACGGTGCTGAAGGCGACATGATTAGCGTCAGCGGCTTTGGTGCTTCTGCACCCGGCGGTCGCGTCATGCAAGAGTATGGCTACACCGTAGAGAACGTCGTTGCTCGCGCCAAAGCGCTTTAAGCATTATTGAGATCTACTACCCCCTGGGGCACTCGTTTGGGTGCCCTGGGTCTTTGCCCTACGCAGGCAAGTAAGCTACCAATAGACAAATCAAAAGCCTCGGAGGATGTACTCTCTCCGAGGCTTTCACAGTGAGAGCTCGTAGAGCTGGCTGTGCCTTAAGCTCTATACATAGCTCAATAATAGGTACTTAAACTTACTCAGCAGCTTCACTGGGTGCAGCAGGAGCCCCCAGGTCGGAGGGGATAGTCTCAACGGCAGGAGCGGTTTCTTCAATCGGCACGGTATTAGGTGGAGACAGTTCAGCAACCGATTCATTCAGCCAGCCAGCGCTCAAAATCACTGTAATTCCCATAAATAGAATAGTCAGCAGCCATGTGGCACGATTCAAAGCTGTTTCGGCACTCTTGGTACTCGTAAACATTTGGGCTTGCCCACCGAGGGCACCAAGACCATCTCCTTTGGGGCTATGAAATAGCACCAAAATGATTAACCCAATGGCAGACACTAGCCATACCACTTGTAAAACCGATATTACCATTTCAATTTTTTAGCCTGACTGTTCCATAAAACGATGCGATCGCACTTAAAAACCTCAGCGAAAACCTTAGCCTTAAGCGCCAGACCATGGTACCTCAGGGCATGGTGCCATGGCGAACTTGGTTAAAGCGATACCTTAACTGGCGTACGGTTCCGTTTAACATCCACGCGAGCAGGCTGAATCATAGACTGACCGGTCATTTCCTTGGGCTGAGGAAGTTTGAGAATTTCCAGAATAGTCGGTGCAATATCAGCTAAACAACCGTTTGCTCTGAGTTCAACTTCGCCACCCCGACCAGGAATTTTTAACCGCTCACCTTCAACCAAAATAAATGGCACTGGATTAGTGGTATGAGCGGTCCAAGGGTTTCCGTCTTCATCCCACATATACTCGGCGTTACCGTGGTCCGCAATGATAATTGAGGTTCCTCCCGCTTGACCAACCGCCCCCAGCAAACGGCCTAACTGCACATCAACGGACTCAAGGGCCTGAATCGTCGCTTTCATATTGCCTGTATGGCCCACCATATCAGGATTGGCATAGTTAATCACAACCAGACCATAGATACCTTTTCCAAGGGCGGTGATAGCCGTATCCGTCACGGCCTTGGCAGACATCGCCGGAGCTTTATCATAGGTGGCCACCTGAGGGCTCGATACCAGCTCACGGTCTTCCCCCTCAAAGGGATCTTCACGACCACCATTAAAGAAGTAAGTCACGTGGGCATACTTTTCAGTCTCAGCTGTTCGAAACTGCTTAAGACCATGATCCGCAACCACTTCACCTAGAATATTGCTCAGGTTTTGGGGCTCAAATGCCACGTTCACAGGTAACGATCCATCGTATTGAGTCATCGTCACAAAGTGAATCGGAGCGACCGGCGACCGTTCAAACCCCTTAAACTCAGGAGCAACAAAAGCTTGGGTTAGCTGACGCGCCCGGTCAGGACGGAAATTAAAGAAAATAATGCCATCATTGGGATCAATAGCCCCCGACTCTAAGCGCAAGGGCTGAATAAATTCATCAGTAATATCGTCAGCGTAGGAGGACCGGATTGCTTCTAGGGCAGTACATCCTTTACCAATACCGGGATCGGTCATCACGCGATACACTTTCTCAACTCGATCCCAACGCTGATCGCGATCCATAGCGTAGTAACGACCACTGAGGGTGACGATGCGACCCACTTGGTGTCGATCGATGTGGTCTTGAAGCTTCTGAATCGCTGATTGAGCAGCCGTAGGCTGAGTATCACGACCATCAGTAATGGCATGAATACAAACATCATGAATATCTTGAGCCTTTGCCATGTCTAGCAACCCAAGCAGATGATTCAAGTGTGAATGCACCCCACCTTCTGAACATAGACCAACTAAATGGAGCTTGCCATCGTTGTAGCGAACCTGCTGACATACATCAAGCAATGCCTGGTTTTCTTGAATAGAACCATTTTCAACGGCATCGGAAATGCGAACGAGTTCCTGAGGGACAATGCGGCCAGCACCAATATTCAGGTGCCCTACTTCAGAATTACCCATTTGCCCCTCAGGCAAACCCACGTGTTTGCCTGAGGTCTGAATCAACGTATGGGGATAGGCCGTCCAAAGGCTATCAATGACAGGGGTCCTTGCATTATGAATTGCATTCCCATTGTCCTCATCGCGATGCCCCCATCCGTCTAAGATGACGAGCACCATTGGAGAAACAGACTCCTGTGCCATACTTACAAATCCTTCTTGCGACTATGAACGACTATGCCTAACGTTTTACTTAGCGAGATCATATCACTCGCGCCCTCTTGATCATTAAGACTTCCTTAACCTTTTCCCGAGACTGGGAAAAAGACTTGCTGAGCCTTGGTTCAAAGCTCCATAGCGTTAACACTCGGTTAAACACCGGCCTTTTAGCTTGCTGGGAATCGTTGGGTAATAGTTCAGTATTGATGCTCATCAGCCATGGAACCATTACCGATTTTTTGGCGGTATGCAGACTAATTGACGGCATCTTTGCTGTCAGCTTACACCCAGAATGCCAATGAGTTAAATTACTTACTAGAGGGATTGATAGCTGTCAGTTTGATTTCACATACCCGAAACACCTTTCTTTGTAATTACTAATATTAATTATTCAGTAATAAAAAAGCGCTCCAGCACTAAGCAACGCCCTATATAAGGCTATATCTAAGTTTATATTGAACTATTAGAATGGTTACCAAAACTACAGAAAGGCTTTGGGAGCGCTATCACGGCATTCTGGCTTTATTATCCGATCATCCATACCGGAGATAGGCTAGATGGCATGCCTAGCCTTTTTTCTTAGCAGCGGCTTTTGCCTTTTGCTTATCCTTTTGTTTTTGACGTTTAGCAGCCGTCTTGGCGGCTCGCTCAGCCTCTAGTTTTTCGAGTCTAGCGCGTTCTTTTTCCTCAGCTATTTTGTCTAAGTAGTAGCTGTAGTCACCACGATATAAACGAAGTTCTCCCTCTCGAATCTCGACTATTTTGTTAGCAACCTGGGAAATAAAAAATCGATCGTGAGAAACAATTAGAACTGTGCCGTCATAGTCCTTCAGGGCTGATTCCAGCATTTCCTTTGCAGGAATATCTAAATGATTAGTAGGCTCATCTAGAATTAAAAGATTGGCTGGAGCCAATAGCATTTTGGCTAGGGCTAAACGCGCTTTTTCCCCACCGCTAAGGGCTGAAACAAGCTTTTGTACCATATCCCCACTAAATAGAAAGCGCCCTAACAAGGTACGGACTTCTTCATTTTTCCAAGTAGGTACTTCGTCATGGATAGTGGTCATGACGGTTTTATTCAGGTCTAACGCTTCCGCCTGATTTTGCTCGAAATAGCTGGGGATAACGTTGTGCTCCCCTAAGGTGGCGGCTCCTTCTACGGGAGTTTCTGAGCCCATAATCAAACGGAGTAAGGTGGATTTGCCAGCGCCATTTGGCCCCACAAACGCAATCCGATCGCCCCGCTCAATGAGCAACTCTGCCCCCAAAAAGAGGATATTATCCCCGTAGGTATGGGTTAGGTCGCTAATTTGCACTACTTCACGACCGCTGCGGGGAGCGGGAGGAAACTTAAACCGCAGTGTTTTGGCATCGGCAGTAGGTGCCTCAATTCGCTCTATTTTTACCAGCTGTTTCTCGCGGCTTTTAGCTTGGGTACTACGTGTGGCACTGGCCCGGAAACGATCTACAAAGACCTGCTGTTTGGCAATTTCTTTTTGCTGCCGGTCGTAAGTGGCCTGCTGCGCTAGCTTGGTTTCTTCCTTCTGGGCTAGATAGGCACTGTAGTTGCCCAGGTAGGTGGTGGATATGCCCCGCTCAGTTTCGACGATCTGGGTACATAGGCGATCTAGAAATTCACGGTCATGGGAGACGATCACCATGGGCGTGGTTAATCCTTTGAGATAGCCTTCGAGCCACTCAATGGTTTCTAAGTCTAAATGGTTGGTAGGCTCGTCTAGCAGCAGCAGGTCTGGTGCTTTGAGCATGACTTTACCTAGCCCCATGCGCATCTGCCAACCGCCACTAAACGAGCTGACCAGGCGCTCGCCATCGTCGTTATGAAACCCCATCTCGGGCAGGAGCTTTTCAATTTTTGATTCCAGGCCATAGCCATCCAAGGCCTCAAACTTGCGCTGTTCGCGATCAAGAACCTTAATCAGTCGATCCAGCTCATCTGGCTCCGCTGTTTCCATCTGCATGGGAATTTCTGCTAGCTGCTTTTGCACCGCGTTGGCTTCTTCAAATACGGTCCAAAATTCCTCCCGTACTGTGCGGCGGGGATCAACTTCAAATTCTTGGTTTAAATAGCCAATATGCAGCTCGTTTGGACGGATGACGCTACCGCTGGTAGGCTCAATTTCCCCCATGATAATCTTGAGCTGGGTCGATTTTCCAGCCCCATTGACGCCCACTAAACCAATGCGGTTACCTGGTTTGACCTCCCAGGTCACGTCTCGCAATACCTCCCCAGTGGGATAGACCTTAGCAATGTTTTCGAGACGTAGCATAAGCGGCTAGTGAGATTACCAACGTTGAACCTGTTCATAAACTGTAACAAATATCAACGTACAGTTTGTTGGCTACTGATTAAACTACGGCCTTAGGTCAATAATTTATAGTGGAAAAAATACTGTAGAAACATTGATAACTAGGGTAATAGAGGGGCGTCGGCAATATTCTCTAATCCGATAGATTCAAGCAGCATGTTCCAGCTTGCCAGGACCTGTTGGTCATCGGGTTGAGTTTGCAACTGCTCCGTTAGGGCACGGGTGGCGTCAAACCATAGGCTATTTTCAGCTGCGATCGCAGCTCGTTCCAGCCCCTCGCTCTCAGCCAAAGACTCAGATAGAGCAGCATCCGGTTCCAAGAATTCCACAAATCCTTCCGCCGTCATGGCAGCCGTACTGTCGTCAGGACAGTACACATCTACACTCCAGTAGTAGTAAGTATCGCTCTTTAAAGGAGCCAGCCCGGCCGCTGACGGTAATTTTAATGTGGCAATCCCGGCCTCAGAACTCGGCACAAAGGCTGTTTGATAAACCGGCTGGTAGATACCCTCATCGTCATTGACCACTTCGTACAGATTAAACTCTACATGGCTGGCATTGTTGCTAGGCATGTACCACTGAAATGCCGGGTAGCTATCCGTGGTGTACCCTAAATCGTCCTCCGGAAATAGGGACGTGAGCCGAGGTGAACCAGGATCGCTCAGACAACTCATCTCCACTGGCGAACGAGTACCGCCGGACACTCGTATATTGGGAATGCCTCGCGGCTGTGGTTGGTAGGCAGGAAAGGCCTCAGCACCAGGGACCATACCAACCAGACCCAACGCCAATAGAGGGATTGTGGAAAAAATGCTAGAAAATTTCATAGAGACCTGGGATGCTCGATGTTAAGGGGCTGTGTTTAGACCGCAAGGACTCTTAAAAGCTATTGTTCAAAGTAATAAACAAAATCGCTAGGGCTAAACCATATGGACTTTGATACTAAACAGATCGTAGGGCAATTATTACTGGGCATGGGCGCTTTGGGGATCGTCCTAGCCCCAGCCTCACAGGTCTTTTCCGCTGATCAACCGGCGACCAAACCGCAGACAACACAGAGTGAATTGACTATTGCCTCCCCTAACAGGGTGTTTAACCTTAAACAGGAGTCAGCAGTCCCTGGCAACTTTACTCGCTATGACTCGGCTAAGTTTAGTGTGGATTATCCCAGAGAATGGCAGGCTACGCCCCAGGGAGACAGCAGCGTGGCCATTGTCAGTATTACCGATGGCGTTACTATGCCTATTCAGACGAACATTACCGTACTCCGGGAAGATCCTGAGCGCGCCGTACCCCAGAAGCTCGATCAGATTGTGGCGGACGCGGTAACTGTCCAGCGCTATTCACTCGTGGCTGTAGATGGGCAATCTGGCTTTCGTATTTGGTATGAACCCGAACCAGGGCAGCAGGCCATCGTTACATTTGTTGGCTACGGCAATCAGCAAACGGCTATTTTGAGCAGCTCCTATGAGCCCGATACTGAGGCTGAAACCTTGGTCACACAAATTCATGGGTCATTTGTCAATCACACGGTCACCCAAGCAACCACGCCTTAGCTAATGGCGACGCGTGTAGTAAGACACCTCTAGATCAGCACACCATCCTGCATTGGTATTTTCATACAAAAAAACAGCATCCACCCGAAAGTAACGGCCATCGTGAAAAATACAATCACCTACGCGGGGAATGATGGGATAAACCGCAAACCAAAGATAGTCCCGGCTGGGCATATTGGTATTGGTGGGCGTTGGGATTTTGGCTAGCACCTGTACCTTATAGCCCTTGCCGGTATATCCAGGAGTCACCGGGGGGCTGCTAAGGGGTTTGGGCTGACCGATATCTTTCTTTTTCGACCTGGACCGTGGTTTTGTAGATGTTTTAACAGATGGCTTGACTGACTTCGAGCGGGATTTCTCTGATTTTTTTAAGCCTGGGCTAGAGGCTGTTTTAGAGACGTTTGTAGCGTTAGAGACGTCTGTAGACAAATTGGACAGCTCCCGCAGCGGCTCGGGAGCCTCTAGCGATTTTTTTGACCGACGCAGCGGCTCGGGTGCAGACTCAGACTGCGTTACTTGCTTGGAGGCCCCTTGCACAAAGGGGTTACTGATGAACGGATTCCCTTGCGAATCACCCATGGCTGCCCAGAATTTGCTGTGGCTAACCTAGCACAGGATGCTAAATTCCATCGAGAAACCTACGTTTTCTCAACGGTTGCTAAGAAGTGAGGCTAGGTGTGCAAATAACTAACCAGAGCTTGCAGCCCTAAAGCGTAGCTATTAATCCCAAAACCACATATTTGACCAATGGCAATGGGGGCTATGTATGAGTGATGGCGAAAGGGCTCACGCTCATGGATGTTGCTAAGATGAACCTCAACCGTAGGCAGGGAAGTAGCTGCGATCGCATCTCGAATGGCAACACTGGTGTGGGTGTAGGCACCAGGGTTAATCAAAATGCCTTGATGCTTTCCAAGCGCCGCTTGAGTAGCATCTACCAAGTCACCCTCGTGATTCGACTGATAAAAACTAATAAGGACACCCAAATCCTCAGCTAGCGACATCAACATAGTGTTGACATCGTTTAGGGTGTCGCTGCCATATATATCAGGCTCACGCTTCCCCAACATATTTAAGTTGGGGCCGTGCAGTACCAAAATACTATCCAATGCATCACTCGCAAGCTACACATCGAATAGTATCAAACTCAAGCCATCACAAAGTAATAAAGCAGAGCTTGTAAATTTTCGAACCTAAGATCGTGTAGATTACCTAACGTTAAGATATAACGCTAACGACGATCATTGACTGGAATGGGAATTGCTTCTGGCTCCGGCTGTGCTGATGGACCAAGCAGCGAGTCTAACACTCGGTTAACCCAGTTTTTCAGCTTTTCCAGAATTTTATCAATATCCATGAGCCAGGCTGCTCCTAATCTCATCTGGTGCAGTATTGCGTGTCACCTATTATAGGTTCCACAAATGTCAAATCAACCTGAAGTAAACTTCAGTAAACTTATTTGTGGGAGTATTCACTATGATAACGAATTGTCAGAAATGATCAAGTTCGTGGAATTCTCCTAGGTGTTTGCCGAAATCTTTTATCCCATCTAAGTACTACCAAGAAGCGCCCGACGCAGGATATCTAAAGCTGTATTGCAACTCATCAGGCGAATCCAGTCGCGGTCCTGGCGATGGCCAAAACGGCATTCCATATGACGGGTTGCCGCTGCACTGGCAATACCAATATATACTAGCCCCACTGGTTTTTCAGGA
>NZ_JADEXP010000629.1 GCF_015207065.1 Leptolyngbya cf. ectocarpi LEGE 11479
GGAGTAAGTGGATCGTTTCTGGACTCAATCCCTGGATAAAGCGCTGTTTCATTGAGCGATAGACTATCTATTACTAACGGGTTTTACATCATCATGAATGATGTAAAGGTTTTTGGCGATCTACTTATATCCTTCAGCTCTCCTAATAGTAGCGACTTCATATTGCCAGATGTTTTTGCCATTCCTAAGGCATCGGGCGTAATTAAGTGTTGTGGGATGGGTGTTTCAAAGAGCTTTTAGGAACCGCAGGAAACAACTCGTCAAAGCGCTGATTCACCCATGCGACTCTGAGAATCAAGAGATGTTTGAGTCCTGGCTCACTCCAGCGCATACCAACCCCCTTGAATCGTTGCTGAATCAACCATTTACAGGCACTTTCAACCATACCAGAGCCCAAGGGGATGTGCTGTTTCTCAAAACGTTGATATCGGATGTGAGCGTGGTGACGTTGAAAATACGCCTGGACTTGCAGCAGTGTGGTCAAGTCTTTGCCTGTGAAGAGCTCGGTATTAACCAAGGAGGTCAGCATGGCCAGTACCGTCTGGTGTTGCCCATGGCGTAGGGCATGTCGCCATCGCTTGAACCACTGCTGTTGTCCAGCCTGATGGTTAAACAGAGCGGTGGCGGCTCGCCAAAGATGCCCAGCGGCATGGTAGAAATCGAGCACAGCAATGGCACAGTGGGCAAAACACTGCCGATAGACTCGCCAGAACCCTCGTCCGCCATCACTGATCCAGATGACCTGAGAGGCTGATTCCATCGATTGTCGGTGAGCTTCGAGTTGGAGGACCGGAATGAAACGCTCAAGCGGACCGAGCACCGCGACCAGACGTCGGTGCAACAACTGGGACACCGACTCTCCAGAGCGGGTCAGGCGCGTTCCCAAGCGAGTGAAGATACCAACTTTGACCTCGCGCCAAACGGTTTTGCCTTTCGGGGTTTTGGGGTGTGGACGCATGGGCACCATCACCCCATCCGCTCCAATCAACAGCGGTAAATTCCCCAAGGGGGTCTCTAAGACGTCCGGTGCAATGCATTGGCCCGCTTCGTGTTGGGCCAATTGGTCAGACAGCTCTGCTAAGGCGACTTGACCATGCTGCTCAACCCAATGCCAAAGACTGCTGGCACTGACTTGGAGACCACTGAACTGACCGAGTAACCACGCCGCTAACTCATAGGGCACAAAGACACTGAACAAACAGCCCAAACGCACCAATTCATCACTACTCTTTTGATGTTTAACAATCCCTAAGGCTTCATCCAATGGGGCATATAGCGTTTCTCAGTTGTTTTGAGTATAGTAACAACAGTGAGTAAACCATCCAATAATATCGTTTTGATGGATCTCATCAATAGCATCAGCGATGGCCTCGTTGAGCGCATCATAGGTTCGCGGAG
>NZ_JADEXP010000098.1 GCF_015207065.1 Leptolyngbya cf. ectocarpi LEGE 11479
CTGTGAAGACTATATCAAAACTTTTATCCAGTACTACCTTGACCAGGGCTTTGCCCATGTGGTGCTGATGGATAACGGCTCCACGGATAGCACCGTAGACCTAGCCTCGCAATACGAGCGAGTCACCGTTTTACAGTGTCTGCTGCCGTTTGGTCAATACAAGCGCCACATGTGCAACTACATGGCCTATCGATTTTCGGCCCACCACTGGTGTTTGCTGGCAGACTGTGACGAGTTTTTTGATTACCCAGGGTCTGAGCACATAGACCTATCTCAGCTGATGCAGTATCTCAATCACACCCATGCCACAGCTGTGCTGGTACAAATGCTGGATATGTATCCTCAAACGGCCATTGCCCCTAATAATCAATCTGACGCAAACTTTCGGGAGGCTCACCATTGGTTTGAAGTCGATACTCTAGTCCCCAAACCCATTCCACCGGGGTTAGACAATTCTTTACCCAACTCCGATCTACATCTCAACTACGGGGGTGTCCGTCAGCGCATTTTTAATGCATCGCCATTGCTGTCGAAATTTTCGTTGATTAAACCCGATCGCTATTTGCACCTAGTCGGTCTGCACCTGGTGAGCTGGGCCCAGATAGCCGATCTTTCCTGCGTGGTTTACCACTATAAATTTTTGGCTGGCTTTTCCCAACGGGTCACCCAAGCCATTGATCAAGGCCAGTATTACCAAGGCTCAGCCGAATACAAACAGTATCAGGCCAAGCTCTCAGAGACCGAAGGGTTGAGGCTATGGCATCAAACATCGATTGCCCTAGAAAATCCACAGCAGTTAGTCGAACTCGGAGTATTGACCATTAGCGATCGCTATCTTAGCTACTGTACGGAAACCGATGCATCCGCTTCACTCTCTTCACTGACCCCTCCCTGACCAAAGATATCTAGGTCAGTTTGGGCAATGCGTTCCAAAACATGCCGCTGTTGAGCCGGGTCCAAAAGAGTATGAAATTTTTTACCGCCCGTGGTTTGGATAGCAGCTTGATTGAGTCCCTTCCAGTTTTCACGACGACGGACCAGTCCTTGAGACGTGTGTTGATAGCGGGTCAACATAGTCGCCTCAAAGCTAACTCCCAGAAATTGGCACAGCTGCTGGATCTCAACTTCTGTCGAGTCGACTAGCGTTTCGTAGCGTACAACTGTGTGGTTAGGCTGAGCTAGATAGCGGCGGCTAATGGCCACATCATTAATCCAGCGATCAATACAGCCCTCTAAACCCTCAAAGTACTGACCCCAAATTTGGGGATGGCGCTGGCAGAGATCGTAAAGCGAGGCAATCGTATCCGTACCATTGCGAACAATGTGAATAATTTTTGCCTGGGGTAGATACCGCTGGATATCACTGATTGAATGGAGGTGCTCAGGCGTTTTTTCCAGCCAAATGTGTTTGCCCTGGCGCTGGGCTAACTGACTCAGAATACGGTCAAAGCCAGCCACATAGGAGCGCACAAAGGGTAGTTTGGGCAGTGTGAGGTCAGGCGCATCCACCTCATCTAAAAAACGTTTAAGGGTAGGTTTGATATCCGCACTCGCCAGTCCTAATTTGTAGCGGCGAGATTTTTGCCTGGGCTCCGCGATCAGCCGTAGAAAAAATTTGGATTCTGGAAACGATGAGATCGCACTGTGGCTGGCCAATAGGCTCTGCAATAACGTCGTCCCCGAACGAGGACACCCCACAATAAAAATGCAGCCGGTTGACGTAACTCTTGAAAACAAGGGATTTAGTCCTCTTTAAAGCTGAATATAGACCATTAGACAGACTGATTACGCCACCGTTTAAACAAATAGGCAAATGGGCTCTTTAGGTTGCCAATGTGAAACGCTAGCAAGCAATCCGCCTCCACTGTTGCCGTTGACCGGTACCGATATTTTGTCAGATGGGCAATAATGCGCTTCAGACTGCCGAGCAAAGATTTGAGTAACAAAAACGGACGTTTCCACCCCACTGTCTCAATCATCAACAGATCACAGGTACACAAACCATAGCTATGGGTCAGGGACCTGAGATAGGACCGCTCTAATCTAGCCTTGGGAATAAAATGCTTAATGGTCGTGTAGGGGTTGTACCAAATTTCCCAGCCTGCCTTAGCCATCCGCCAGGATATTTCTGAATCGTCTGCCCCCCGAGTATGGCGCACCAAAACAGGGGGAATACATTGCGCCCAGGCATCGCGTCGAACCACCAGGCCAGCCCCTGGTGGAAACTGTAGCTGCTCAATGGGATAGCGATGAGGCTGCTCGCCGCGATCTCGAATAGCCAGAAACCCCAGCAACGGTTCCACCTCTGTCGGCAGTTCAGTTTCAAAGACGCCAGTAATACGGCCACCAAAGGCCCCTGCGCAAGGATATTGGCGACCAAACGCAACGACCTGATTTATCCAATCACAAGGCGGCCAGTTGTCATCATCCAAAAAGGCAACTAGCCTACCATCCGAACTATCCATACCGCATTGTCGGGCATAGGCCAGCCCCTGCTGCGGTTCAAAAACATAGCTGAGGTGTGGGTCAGTCGGCCAATGGTTTTGATACTGACGCACCACATCTGCCGTGGCATCGTCACTATTGTTATCTACCACCCATATATCCCAAGCAATATCGCTAGTAACCACCTGGTTCAGTAAACAATCTAGAACCGCCGGGATACGCTTTGCCCCGTTGTATGTCGGCAGCACCACGGATAGGGTTATCGGACCTGACGCAGGACATGTCATCGATAAAAGCCCACTAAAACAAGTGAGAGCTAACAGCGCACCATCAGCTAGCGCATTCGGCGCTTAATCAGAATGCCCCAAATATAAAAAGGACTCATCAAACTACTGAGATATAGCTGTAGCTCACAGGCAGACACAGTATGGGTTTTAAGCAGTCCACGATAGGTTAACAAATGATGTAAAGCTCTACACAGATCGTTTATCCCATAGACCCAAAACATAAACGGCCGCTGCCATAACGGCATGGTGAGCATGCGAGTCACGTGACGGCTGAGACCGATGCCACGAAAAAAGGACAGCAGATAACTACGCTGTAGCCGATGGGCTGGAATCTGATGCCAGACCTTCATGGCTGGATTGTGCCAAATTTCCCAGTTGCCTCTGCGAATATGGGAAATGGCCTCCAAGTCCTCACCAGTCAGCATTTGCTCGTCGTGGCGACCCGTCAAAATCAGCTGCTCAGGCACGTTATTGAGCCAGGCTCTACGGCGCACAACCAGACCTGCAGACGGGGGCAATACCCGTAGGCGAGGCTGATAGACATGGGCGGTATCGCCCCGCTGGGTGAGGGCAAAAAATGACTGAATCCGATGAAAGTCATCGGGAAGTGCACCTTCGAACTGACCATGGATCTGACTACCATAGGCACCCACTAAGGGGTGCGCCTGACCAAACTTAAAGGCAGTCACCACCCAATCATCAGCGGGCAAATTATCGTCATCCAAAAAACCAACTAGCTCACTTTTAGATTTCTTCATCGCCAGCTGCCGAGCATAGGCTGCCCCCTGACGCCCCTCAAAAAAGTATCGCAGCGGAAATTCTGACGGCCAGTTTTGCTGATATTGTCGAACAACAGCAGCTGTAGCATCGCTGCTGTTATTGTCAATCACAAAAACTTCCCACCGTAACTGTTGGGTGCCAATCTGCTGTTGTAGTCGAGCAAGTACAGCCGGAATGCGCTGGGCACCGTTATAAGTGCAAATAGCAATTGTGAAATCACATGGCCGACGCACTGTCACTGTAGAAGGAGAGGACAACACTACTGAATAGCTCATGGGCAATGGGTAGATTCACAGCATTAAATACAAAGGAAGTAGAACTAACTTCGGCAAAATCCTGAAAAGGAATTAGCCAGTCGTAACACAGGAAACCATAGCCATGCGCCAGAAGCATGCCTCACCTACCATTATGTATGGATACTGTTAATCTGAGTGTTCACTACTATCCATAATAGCTAGCCTATTCTGGAGCTTGCTGGTAGATTCGGCGATAATCATCAGCCGTTTGACCACTTTTCGGATTGCCCTCCTACGACAGGATTGCAAAGCGAGCCTACAAGTCTTAATTAATCTGGGCGTTTATGTCTGGTCTAGACACTTACTTTAATAGATAAGGCTATGCGCAGATGTTCTAAGCTTAGCGGTTAATCCTTGACAACAACGTAGGTTTCCCCCGTTAACCCGTGTTCTTGCATTCGACAGTTAGTTTTGATGGTTAAAACTGACTGATTTTTTTAGCAATTAGTTCTCCAGATTGAGAAATCACTACATCTAGCGTTCGTCCTAAAGACAAGACGCTAGTTTTTTTTAAGTAGGGGTGTTAGGCTTTACTTCCATGTGATCTAGCATATCTAGAGTGTTAACAAATATTAGGGCCACCATGAGCGCTATATGTGCTGTTTTTGGCTTCGCTGGCGCGTATATGCCCCATCGTTAACGACCACATTCCACATACTGCACTGAAGTATCTCAAAATTCGCAAGGAAGTTCGGACGAATGGTTCAAGAGTTAGAACGGCTACGAACGAAAACGCCTTTTCCTGAAACTGCACCAGCAGCCTATCCCGTGTTTTACCGTACCTACAGTCGCCGTCTGGATAACGGCCAGCGGGAGTCATGGTATGACGTGTGCGATCGCACCCTGGGCGGCCTTGTGGAATTGGGTCAGTTGACCGCTGATGAGAAGAACTTAGTGCAGCGCATGCAGCGGGAATTAAAGGCACTGCCGTCAGGTCGGTGGCTTTGGGTCGGTGGCACTGAATGGAGTAAACAGCAGAAAAATTTCTCGGGAGCCTATAACTGCACCAGCACCAATGTGGTGGACTGGCGCTCCTTTGGATTAATGATGGATCTGGCCATGATGGGCTGTGGCACAGGCGCAATGCTAGAGCCCAAGTACATCGATCAGCTGCCAGTGATTCGTAACCGACTGAGCATCACCATGACCGGTGATGTGGGCGCAACACCTTCAGGTCAGCGTCGTGAGGAAACTGAGGTAACGATTGACGGCAACCGCGTGGAGATCCATGTAGGCGACAGCCGTAATGGCTGGGTGATGTCGTATCAGAAAATTTTGGAACTCTCCAGTAATGAGCACTTCACTGGAGATGTGGAGGTCATTGTTGACCTGAGTGATGTCCGTCCGGCAGGTGAGAAGCTCAAAGGATTTGGCGGTATGGCCAATCCAGTAAAGCTACCGGGTCTGTACGCGCGCTGCGCCAAAATATTGAATAAAGCCATCGGTCGTCAGCTCACCTCCATCGAGTGCTGCTTGCTGATCGACGAAGCGGCTGCCTGCGTGGTAGCCGGAAATATACGACGGTGCCTGCCCGAAGATGCGTTAGTACACACGGCTAAAGGACTGATACCTATTAAGAATGTGAAGGTAGGCGATCGGGTGCAGACACCCATAGGTTTTCGTCCGATCGTCGCAAAATTTGACCAAGGGCAACAGGCCGTTTACGAGCTAGAGACCAATGCTACGCCCCTAAGGTCAACGCTCAATCACCGCCATGCCGTATTGGCTGATGCTCAGGGACAAATTGAGTGGAAACATGCTGGTGTGCTGGCTAGCGGCGACCGATTGATGCACAGTACACAGATTTTGCCAGGAACCACGACCCGTCTGCCTGCTGATTTTACCGAAGCACGACCTGAGCAAAGTCGGACCGCTAAGCCGTTAATAATTCCTGATCGGACCGCTAAGCCGTTAATAATTCCTGATTTGACGCCTGACGTCGCCTGGCTGATTGGCTTTACTCACGGAGATGGTTATATAGCCCTGGGTCGTAATAAATATGACAAACCCTATGGTCGAGTTGAGTGGGCAATGAACAGCTTGAGTGAGGAGACAGCTAGGCTACAGCAGCAGCTAGATGTTAGCCTGGCTGAATTTGGCCTCACTGTTCATCATGGTAGGGTCAGGGGCGAAAACACAGCTAAGTCAGTGTGCTCTTCAATCCGACTTGCTGAATACTTTCATCGCTATATCAAGCAGGCTGGTCAACCGCTGAACGTTCCTAGCTTTGTTCTGCAAGGTTCGATAGAAGTGCGAGCAGCCTATCTAGCAGGCTTAATGGACAGTGACGGCGCAGTAGCAAACCGTCCTCCCCACTTATTGACCAGCGTGTATCGAGGCTTTGTCCGACAAGTAGGTGCGGTACTTTCGAGCCTGGGGATTGCTGGACGACTAACCATTGTTCGCCCAAAAGAGGAAAGCTGGCAGGTCAAGTACAACCTGACGATTCCGGCGTTGAAGGGTAAGTACAATAGCTTAATTGCCCCTTACTCCGCTAAGGGTGAACTGCGCCAGGGACTGAAAATGTACGGTTTTACAGTTCCAGGACAGCTTATGCGAAATGTCTACACCTACAGCGAAATGCGGGAGATGGGTTTCGAGGGCAGCCGAACAACCGACGCCAACTATGAACGATACAGTGCCGAATCCGAAGTCGAGCTAGACATTCCGGTTACCTTTAGAGGCATTGGTACTTACGATGAGGTCCAAACCTACGACATTGAAGTTGAAGAAGCCCATTGCTTCTATGTCAATGGCTACTTAACTCACAACAGTGCAGGCATGCGTCAGTTTGATAGCCATGATGAGCTAGCGGCCAATGCCAAGGACAATCTATGGCAACAGGACGCTGAGGGCAACTGGCGGATTGACCCAGAACGGGATGCGCTGCGGATGGCCAACCACACGCGGGTTTTCCATGCCAAGCCTTCTCTAGAGGAAATGACCGCTGCGGTCCGTAAGCAGTTTTACTCAGGCGAGGGGGCGATTCAATGGGCTGGCGAGGCCGAGCGTCGAGCACAGGGTAAAGGTCGTTACGGACTGAACCCCTGTGTGACAGCTGATACCTGGGTGCATACCGACGAGGGGCCACGGAAGGTTAAAGATTTAATCGGCCAGCAACACAGCACTTATGTCAACGGGGAATTGTTTAGCACCACCGCTGCTGGCTTCTTCTTTTCGGGTAAGAAGCCAGTCGTCAAGCTAGTGACTCAGGAAGGGCAATCGCTACGACTCACTGAGAACCACCGTGTTCTCAAAGTAACGGCTCAGACGCAGAAAAAGCAGTATACCGAATGGGTTCAGGCGGGTGAACTTCGACCGGGCGACTACGTTCTTCTGCATGACCATCGCAATCTTCAAGGTTGGGACGGAGAGGGCACCTATGAAGAAGGTTGGCTATTGGGGAGCCTAATCGGGGATGGCAGCCTTGCTGAAACCCAGTGGAATGATACTGGCATTCTTCGCTATTGGGAGAATTCTCAAGACGAGATGAGTCAGTATGCTGTACAGCTTTTAGAAACGACTGTTGGTTACAGTAAACGAACGAACGAAGCTCACTATCACAAGCAACTCAAGCATCGAGTCATCAACTCAACGGGGCTGGCAACGCTAGCAAGCTCCTACAATGTCACAAGAGAAAGCAAAGAAGTTAGTGACGCTATAGAGCAGGCTAGCTACGAATTTTATCGCGGCTTTTTGAGGGGGATTTTTGACGCAGATGGCAGTGTACAGGGAACGCAAATTAAAGGCGTCAGCGTTCGCTTAGCACAGAGCAACCTGTCCAACCTGCAAGCGATCCAAAGAATGCTGTCTCGTTTGGGAATCGTAGCTAAGGTTTATCAGGAGCGTCGCCCAGAAGGCTATCGGATGCTGCCAGACGCTCAGCGCCAACCTGCTGAATATCTGTGTAAAGCACAGCACGAACTAGTTATCAGCAAAGATAATCTTGATTATTTCCAGCAACTTATCGGTTTTCGGGAGCCGCAAAAAGCAGCCAAGTTAGACGAGCTACTCTCTGGATATAAACGTCAGCTAAATCGTGAGCGGTTCACAGCAACCGTGCAGTCTATCGAGGCAGACGGTGTTGAGCCGGTTTACGACTGCACCGTACCTGGCCCGGCTTGTTTTGATGCCAATGGTTTTGTAGCCCACAACTGCGGTGAAATCCTGGGGCAAAATTTCCACTGTAATTTGGCGGAAATCCATCTCAATCAGTTAGATCCTAAAAATCTTCAGGAGCAGGAAGATGCTTTTCGGGCTGGCGGTATTGCAGTCGCGGCATTGCTCAATCACCAGTTTATTGAGCCTCGCTATCAGCAGTCTCGGCTAGAAGACCCCATTGTGGGCGTATCGTTTACCGGTCTGTTTGACTTTTTTGTGCGGGCCTTTGGCGTTGAGTGGCTCAACTGGTGGGAAGCGGGTCGTCCGAATACAATTCAGGGTGTAGAGTTTAAGGCCAAAGAGCAGGCGTATCTGAGCCGCTGGAAAACCATCGTCCATGAAACGGTGTGGGAGTATTGCGATCGCAACCATATCCCCCGACCCAACCGCTGCACCACCGTACAGCCCGCCGGTACCAAAAGCCTGCTTAGCGGTGCCTCCTCTGGCTGGCATCCCCCCAAGTCCCAGCGGTTTATCCGCCGCATCACCTTCCGCAAGGATGACCCAGTAGCCAAAGCCTGCATCGACTATGGCTACTCGGTGATTCCATCCCAGTCCGACAAGGACGAAAACGGCAACCTGCTCAACGACCCGTTTGATCCTCGCTGCACCGAGTGGCTAGTAGAGATGCCGGTAGAAGTTCCCTGGGCTAACCTACCTGGAGCGGATGTTGTCGCTATCGAAAAATTCTCGGCCCTGGCCCAGTTTGACTTCTACATGCAGGTGCAGCGGCACTACACTGCCCACAACACCTCGGCCACCATTGAGTTTCGTGAAAACGAAATTGAGCCCCTGGCCGAGCGTATCCACCAGGCTATCGAAAATGATGAAGGTTATATTTCGTCAGCGCTGCTAGCCCGGTTTGATGACCTGCAAACTTTCCCTCGTCTGCCTTTTGAACCCATTGACAAGGCCCGGTATGAGGAGCTGTGCAGCGAAGTCGTTGCCCGTCGGACAACCGAGAATTTCCATGCGGCTCTCGAACAGTACGACGCGGGTGAGCTAATCGAGGCCGGGCCTGCAGGCTGCGATTCTGATAAGTGTCTGCTGCCTGAAAAGAAGCCTAGTTAAGCAGGTGCCTTTCGACTCAAGGCATCGCTGACAACTCAAGTTTCAGCTTGGAAAGAAGCCTATGCTTCATCTCCAGTTGACTACAACCAGGCACTCCTGAGGGGGTGCCTTTTTCTATACTCAGCGGCCTTGAATCGTTAAAAATTATCAGGAATTGCTAGGTCACAGACTGTATCTGACTATCACTAGGGAATGAACCCTAAGGAGAACCTGTGCAGTCAGTTTATTGGTTTTGTTTTGTTATCGGTGGCGTGTTTGTTGCGATCGCAACCCTAGGCGGCTCCGGTGACGCAGATTTCGATGCCGATGCCGATGTTGACTTTGATGCAGATTTTGACGCGGATGCAGATTTCGATTTAGACGGCGATCTAGATCTAGACGGAGATGCTCCAGACGTAGACTTCGATGCTCAAGTAGACACCGACCTCCAGCTCCTACGGAAGGTTAAGGGAGCCTACATTTTTAGCCTTAACATCCTGACCAGCTTCAAATTCTGGACCGTTGGCGGATTTTTCTTTGGCCTCACTGGTCTGGGTCTCGGCTGGGTTCAGCCTAACTGGCCCACCTCGCTCATCTTCATTACCGCTTTAATCATGGGCATTTTGCTAGGAGGTACCTTGGCAATTGCCCTACGCCACCTGGCCCGTCGCCATACCGATAGCCTCATCCGCACCTCAGACTTTGCTGGACGAGTCGGTATCGTTGAATTGCCCTTTGACACTAACAGTAAAGGCAAAGTGCGGTTAGAACTACGCGGTAGCGTATTGCACATGATGGCACTCACAGACGACACCAAACAGTTTGTTCCAGGCGACAAAGTCCTGATCGTCAACGTTGAGAACAACCGCCTTTGGGTTGTCTCCGACGAAACCGCTGCCCAGCGCTGAACTCTAGTCTAAATAGTTTGCAAATTTACACCATGACACATACTCCATTGCTGCTGGGGCAGGCTGCGCCAGCCGTTAAGCAGACAGAGCAGACATCGACCCAGGCTGAAACCAGACCTGCCGAAACAGTTAGTTACGAAATCGCCCAGGCGTTGCCGCTCCAGAGCAGTCAAAGTACCGCTCAAGTGGGTACTGTTCTGGGGGGCAGTGCCCTAGTTCTGGGTTTAATCGGCGTTGGCGCGCTGATGATCATTCTCAAGACCTGTCTACGCATCTGCAACCCAAACCAGATTTTGATTATCTCGGGTCGCCAGTACAAAAACAGAAACGGCCAAACCGTTGGTTATCGGGTTGTCTTTGGGGGGCGCACATTAGTGGTCCCCATCATCGAGCGGGTACAGAGCATGGATATGACCACCATGCCCATTCCAGTCGAAGTGACCAATGCCTATGCCAAAGGGGGCACACCGCTAAATATTCAGGCCATCGCCAATGTCAAAATTTCCAGCAATCGCAGCGTTGTCGGTAACGCCATCGAGCGCTTTTTGGGCCGCAACCGTTCCGAAATTCGTCGGGTGGTGCGAGAAACCCTAGAAGGTAATCTGCGGGGCGTGGTGGCACTACTAACACCGGAGCAGGTCAACGAAGACCGCATGAACTTTGCTGAACGCATTGCCGCTGATGTGGCCAAAGACCTCAGTAAATTAGGACTGCATCTGGATACGCTAAAAATTCAAAGCGTCACCGATGATATGGACTACCTCAGCTCCATTGGCCGCCGTCAAATTGCCAATATTATCCGCGATGCGGAAATTGCCGAATCGGAGGCCGTGGGTGAGGCCGACCGGATTGAAGCCGACTGTCAAAAGCAGGCCGAAGTGGCTAAAACCCAGGCTCTCACGGTCGTGCAGCAACGCCAAAACGAGCTGCGCAAAATCAAAGCGGAGCTAGAAGAGCGGGCCAAATCTGAAGAGGAACGTACCGCTGCTGCCGCCAAAGAATCTCGCGCTCGAGCCGAACAACAGCTCCAGACCGTACGAGCCGAACTGGAACGACTACGTCTAGAAGCAGATGAAGTGTTACCGGCCCAGGCAGCCAGGCATGCCCAAGAACTATACGCTAAGGGCCAAGCCGCAGCTCTCGAAGAAAATGCAAAGGCTGCCGCCCTAGTCAACGATATGCTGGCAGACGTTTGGGCTGAAACTGGCACCGATGCTACTCAGGTATTCTTGATCCAACAGATTGACATGGTGCTGAAAGAAGCCGCTAAAATTCCCGGTCATATTCATCTCAAAAATGTCAACGTCATCGACAACGGCGACGGTAAAGCCATCGCCAGCCTTGTCAATGTGTACCCTGACGTCGTACGTCAGTTCCTCAAGCAGGTGGATGACACCTTGGGCATCGACGTTACCGGTACCCTGCACCAACATTTAGACTTTCAGCATCGTTTGGAACCCGCTTCAACAACCGCAGCTCCCACCATAGAGGACCATCACTAATGCCAGGTTTAGTTTTTTTACTCGTTATTCTCGGCGGTGGTTCTGGGGTAATCTCCCTGATCATTCGCAATCTCTACTACATTTGTCAGCCCAATGAAGTGCTGATCTTTGCAGGTGCTCAACAGCGTCTCGGCCAAAAAACCATCGGCTACCGTCTGGTCAAAGGGGGAAGTAGTATTCGAAAGCCCCTAGTCGAAAAGGCGCTACGTATGGATCTAACTAACATGATCATCGAGCTGCAGGTCACCAATGCCTACTCTAAAGGCGGTATTCCACTCCAGGTAGACGGCGTGGCCAACATCAAGGTCGCGGGTGAAGAACCCACCATCCACAATGCCATTGAGAGACTGTTGGGCAAAAGTCGAAAAGAGATTGAAAAGATCGCTAAAGAGACTTTAGAAGGTAACCTTCGGGGTGTTCTTGCCAGCCTGACGCCAGAACAGGTAAACGAAGACAAAATTGCCTTTGCCAAAAGTCTCTTGGATGAGGCAGAAGAAGATCTCGAAAAGCTAGGGTTGGTCCTCGACACGCTGCAAATTCAAAACATTTCTGACAACGTGCGCTACCTCGACTCCATCGGTCGTAAGCAGCAGGCACAGCTTCAGCGGGATGCTCGCATCGCCGAGGCCGAAGCCAAGGCAGCTTCAGCCATCCAAACAGCAGAAAATGAGAAAATTACCTCCGTCCGGCGTATTGACCGTGACACCGGTATTGCCGAAGCGGAGGCAGAACGCCGCATCCAAGATGCCCTGACTAAACGGGGTGCAGTTGTCGCTGAAGTAGAGGCCGAAATTGCGTCTGAACTGGTGCGTTTTCAGGCCGACATTCCGGTTCAGCAGGAGCGCATTAAGCAAGTTACTGAACAGCTCAAGGCAGACGTGATTGCTCCAGCCGAAGCGGAATGTAAGCGGGCCATTGCTGCGGCTAAGGGAGATGCTGCCCAGATTATCGAGGATGGTAAAGCCCAAGCTGAAGGTACTAAAAAGCTAGCTGAGTCCTGGCGTGCCGCTGGGGAAAATGCCCGCGATATTTTCTTGCTGCAAAAGCTGGAAACGCTGCTAAAAACCCTCAGTGCCACAGTCCCTGATGTCGATGTGCAAAATGTCACTGTGATCGATAGTCAAACTGGAGGTACGGCTAAGCAAGCGATCGCAATTATGGAGCAGCTCAAGCAAACCACCGGATTAGACCTTGCTAATGTGGTCAACAATCTCGCCAGTGGCAGCTCTCAGCAATTGCCAGAAGGCAAGTAGGGATACCCCAGATAGCTGAACGCGACCCAAAACGCGACCCAACAAGGCCCCAGGGAGATACTGTCTCCCTGGGGCCTTGTATTAGGAAAAAAGTTTGGCTAGGTGACAGCCTGAGTCACTAAGGTCACCTTAAAGTCTTGCTCAAAGCAGGCTTTTTTATCATTGACGCTCCAGACTTCTAGCTCACAGGGATCGCCAGTATGGGCGGGAGTAAACGTCAGTGTAAGGGTACGGTTTTTGGATTTATAGGTGGTGTCGAAACTTGCGATCGCACCTAGCCTGCGTCGATCTAGACCCACAGCTACCCGCAACATAGCGCTGAGCTGACTGACAATTTTACGATTCTGCTTCGTCAATGCCTTGTAGGGCTCGTGCTTTAGTTTTGGGGCACTTTTTCGGTGATAGCGAGCAATATTCGCAATCAGCTCAATTTCAGTACTGGTAAACCCCAGTAGCTCCCCGTTACAAATTAGATAGTAAGAATGCTTATGGTGAGAACCATGGCTGACAAAGTGACCGCAGTTGTGCAGCACAGCCGCTGCCCATAAAACCTCCCGCTCCAGCGGCCCCCACTGGTGCAGCAGCCCACGAGTTTGGTCAAATAGCGCCAGGGCAAACTTTGCCACCAGTTCACCGTGGGGAGTATTAATCCGATACTTTCGCGCTGCTTTCATCACGCTCCGCTCTCTCACCGACTGCTGGTACTGCATCCGGTTTTCGATCAGACCGTGGGTCAGCATCCAATCCACCACCAGGCCTTCCCGCAGAGCATGTTCACAGATAGTGATTCGGTCCATACCTAGAGTGCGCATGGCCTCCTGCAAAATCACCGCTCCAGGCACAATGATTTCCGCTCGTCGGGCCGACATCTCCGGCAGCTTTAGCCGCTCACTAAAGCTCATGCGACGCAGTTTCTGAATGGCTTTCTCCAGCTCAGCCATCGTCATAGTGTAGCCATTCATCCGAGTGGGCACTGTTCCCAACTTCTCAATGGCCGTTAAGGTTGCCAAAGATTCAACCGTGCCGGATGTGCCAATCAATGACACAGATTCTCCCTCCGCCAGCTTGCTCTTCAGGGCCTCAATATTAGGCTCTATCCGACCTCGCACATAGGCCTGTAGCTGCAAAAATTCTTCTGTTTTGATAGGGTTCGTGGTGATCATCTGGGCATTGAGCCTAACAGCGCCCACCTTAGTGCTGCTAAGAAACCGATGGCGTTCACCTGTACCCAAAATAATCTCCGTGGACCCCCCCCCAATGTCAATGATGACATTGGGCTTACCATGGAGTTCCATGCCAGACAACACTCCCAGGTAAATCCGTCGGGCTTCTTCGAGCCCAGAAATAAGATTGATATCCAGCCCCACCTCTTGCTTGACCCGATCAATAAAGACTTGACCGTTACTCGCCTCACGGGTGGCGCTCGTAGCCACGGTCACAATGTCATTCGCTTGGTAGCTGTCAGCAATTTGTTTACACCGTTTTAGAGCCGCAATCCCTCGCTCCATGGCTTCTTCCGATAGGCAGTTAGTTCCTGGGCGGAAGTTACCCAAACGTACGGTATCTTTTTCACGACCAATAATGGTAAACGCTGGCAGCTCTGGTTGAATTTTGACCACAACCATATGGACTGAGTTAGTCCCAACATCAATAGCCGCTAAAATTCGATCCCCCTGAAGTGATTGCCGCAGTTCAATCGAGGTTTCTGACAGACCCGTGGTGTAGGCCATCGGATCTGATGCGACAGTGGCTGAATCGACCATGATAAATAATTACCCTAGGATGTTATCTATCTTACAGTTTTGGTACTTCTGCGGAGATCAACAATAAAAGACCTTAGTGGCAGCTTTATAGCTTGAAATCGGCATCTTTGTATTTTGAAACACGTTTTCCCAGGTCCCATGGGAGGAATGCTGGCAAAATTCTGCAGATGATGGTTGTCGCAGATTGCTGCAACGCTAAAGCAACCCAGAGCTTGGACAATTATGTTAGCCTCTGAGTGAAGGATCACCGATTGACAGACAATAGGGGCGCATGCCGTCAGAGTGATTGTCAATTTTTGCCTGTAGGAGGCACGTAGTTATGATTATGGTGGCTCAGGCTCGTCCGAGTGAGCGAGCAGAATTTATTAAACGGACCTACACCCATCTGGCTGGGGCGGTCGGTGCGTTTGTAGTCGTGGAATTTCTATTTTTCCAGCTGGGCATTGCCGAATTGCTAGCTCGAGTATTCCTCGGCGGTGGCCGGTTTGGCTGGCTGGCGTTGTTGGGTGGTTTTGCGCTGCTGGGCTATCTGGCTAGCAACATGGCGGCTAAAGCCGATGATGTGAACGCTCAGTATACGGGTCTGGGTCTGTACGTTGTGGGTGAGGCCATTATCTTTGCACCTTTGCTCTACGTAGCCGCCGCCTTTTCAGATCCATCGGTTATTCCCACTGCTGGCATTATTACCTTATTTCTATTCGGTGGTCTGACGGCGGTGGCCTTCACGTCGGGTAAGGATTTTGCTTTTTTGGGAGGCGTGCTCAAAATTGGCGGCATGGTGGCCCTCGGCCTGATCGTTTGCAGCCTCTTGTTTGGGTTTTCCCTAGGGCTATTCTTTTCGTTCTTTATGGTGGCCTTCGCCGCTGCAGCGATTTTGTACAAAACCTCTAATGTGATGCATCGCTACGCCACCAATCAGCATGTGGCCGCGTCGTTAGAGCTATTCGCTGCAGTCATGCTTCTGTTTTGGTACGTGCTGCGTATTTTAATGTCCTCTCGCCGTTAGAACAGCACCCCTATCTACATATTGACAACAAAGCCCCGGTCATCCGACCAGGGCTTTGTTTCGGAACTTTTACTTTCCTTGCATCAAATTCAGCATCTCATTCCCCACTGTCTTATAATCCTGCCATCCCCGTTCGGCTCGTGGGTCTTTAATGTCATAAACGGGGACACCTTGCATCGCTGCTTTTTGAAACGCCACCAAACGCCCAATACCGCTTTCGAAGATGGGAATGCCAGCTTCTTGCAACAGCTTTTTAACCTCACCCCCAGCTCGATTGGGTTTAGGGGGAATGGCGGTAATCAAGATTCGATACTGATGAGTTTGGATCGATTTGAGGTATTCAATCGTTAAGACCAGGGCATCTAGGGACAGAATATCTGGCATGGTAGGCAATACAAGCAAGTCACAGGTGTTGGCTAAGGCCGCTAAGTCCTCAGTGGTAGGGCGAGCCTGGGTATCGATAATAATGTGCTCATAGGCTTCACTCTGTGTTTCAGCCTGCCACGGATCAACGACGGCAAAGGGTAGCCCTCCACGCCCAGCCCAGCCCAGGGCAGAACGGTTGGGATCGGCATCGATCAGCAGTGTCCTGCCTCTGCCTTGGAAAAACGCAGCTAGGTGAATAGCGGTGGTGGTTTTGCCGACGCCACCCTTAAAGCTGGCTACCGTGATTATCATGGGCGTTGCTGATCTTCGTTAGATTAACGATACAGTTGGAGGGTTTTCCTTCCAACGTTAGTGACAGACAATGACTATTTCGATACAGCTACCGGATCTCAGGGCTACCCATCGCCTCGGGTGGCTGATGGGGCAGTGGTTGCCAGCAGGGACAGTACTGCTGCTATCAGGTCCTTTGGGCAGTGGTAAGACTACATTAACCCAAGGGATAGGGTCTGGTTTGGGGATAAGTCAAACCATCGATAGTCCTACGTTTACGTTGATCAACGAGTATCTGACTGGTCGCGTCCCTCTCTACCATGTGGATTTATATCGTTTGGAAGGCGCAGCTGCAGATAGCCTCTATTTGGAAACCTACTGGGATGGGGAAGAGGTAGAACCTGGAATACTGGTGATCGAGTGGGCTGAACGGTTACAGTATTTGCCGGAGCAGCCGATACGTCTTGATTTAGATTATGCGGGTGCTGGACGCCGGGCTGTGCTGCACTGGTCTGCAAGCAACGAGGTATGGAGTAACCTACAGGAGGTATTGAAACGCGATGAAGTACTGGTTGATGAAGTCTGAGCCCGATGTGTACAGCATTGATGACTTGAAACGCGATCGCAACGAACTTTGGGACGGTGTACGTAACTACCAGGCACGCAATTTTCTAAAGTCCATGGCTGTCGGCGACACGGCTTTCTTTTACCATTCCAATACCAAACCTCCTGGCATTGCCGGTCTGATGAAAATCAGCGAAGAAATGGTCGTTGATCCAACACAGTTTGACCACACCAGCAAATACTACGATGCCAAGTCCACCCCGGAGGATCCGCGCTGGCATACCGTGACTGTGACTTATCTTGAAACCTTTGAGCACTACATCAGTCTCAACGAACTCAAGGATAACTTTGCACCTGATGAGCTGCAGGTAGTCAAACGGGGTAACCGGCTGTCGGTCATGCCCATAACAGAGACCGTCGCCAATCGTATTTTGGCTCTCGCTAAATCATCTTTTTAAGCCAATCAAAGCATGGGAGAACACTCTCTTCTTGGGAAATATAGGACTATTACATAGTCGCACTTAGCCGCCTAATAGCAACGTCCACAGTTACAGCGCTAGTACTGGTTTAACGTGCATTCCTAGAGTGGGTTCTTCATCATGAGACAGTTTCATCGGCGTCGTCTGGGATGGCGACCTATCCTGCTATTGGCCGCTACAATTTGGTTGGTTTGGAATGGAGCTGTCATCGCCGCAGATAGTGCTCCTGAGCCCCTACCTGCATCCCTCCAAGTCACGGTAGATACGATGTGGGTATTGTTGTGCGCAGCCCTAGTATTCTTTATGAATGCCGGGTTTGCCATGTTAGAGACAGGCTTTTGTCAAAGTAAAAATGCCGTGAATGTACTCACCAAAAACCTAATTGTGTTTGGTGTTGTTTCTCTGTGCTTCTGGGCCGTGGGCTTTGCCATTATGTTTGGGGATGGGAATGCTGTCGTCGGCTATTCAGGATTCTTTTTACGGGGGCTAGATCTGAGCCCATTAACGGGGGAGCGCTATAGCGGTGTTTTTAGCTCCCTTGCTTGGGCCGGGATTCCATTAGATGCTAAGTTTTTTTTCCAACTAGTATTTGCAGGAGCGGCGGCCACAATTGTTTCAGGGGCCGTTGCTGAGCGTATTTCGTTCTTTGCCTTTTTTACGTTTAGCGCCATCTTGTCCCTGGTTATTTATCCGATGGTTGGCCATTGGATCTGGGGTGGTGGCTTTCTGCAGACCCTAGGGTTTCAGGATTTTGCAGGGGCTACCGT
>NZ_JADEXP010000099.1 GCF_015207065.1 Leptolyngbya cf. ectocarpi LEGE 11479
TTGCCCTGGTGTAGCATAACCACACGGTCGGCGGTGCGTCGAATGGTGCTGTCTTGGTGGGTCACGATTAAATAGGTGCTGCAGCCGCGATTGCCATGAATATTGCGGATTAAGTCTTCAATGACCGTGGAGGCAATGGGGTCTAACCCGGCGGTCGGTTCATCGTACAGCAGGACAGTGGGCTTATCCTGAGCCTCATAGGGATTAGCAATGACGGCCCTAGCAAAGCTCACGCGCTTACGCATCCCGCCTGACAGCTCGGCTGGGTAGCGATCGCAAATGTTGGGTAACCCTACCATTTCAAGGGCCTGATTAGTCAACTGCTTAATTTCACGCTCTGGTAAGCCAGAATTCTGATAGAGGGAAAAGCCGACATTTTCCTGCACCGTTAATGAATCAAATAGGGCAGCCTGTTGAAAGACCATGCCAATATTGACCGGATCGTCGGCATCTTCGATCAGGCCATGGCGTTGTTGGCCAGCAATAAAAATATCCCCCTGATCAGCTGCCAGCAGCCCCGCAATGATGCGCAAAATAGTGGACTTACCAGTCCCCGACGGCCCAATTAGAGCCACGGCCTCCCCTGGGGTAACGGTCAAATCCACATTATCAAGCACTGGATTATTGCCAAATTGCTTGGAGATACCCTTGAGTTCAACAATCGGGACACTGCTATCGCAGGGAGCATCACCAGGGGATTGGGGAACAATCGCGTTGGATTTAGAGACAGACATGGCGGCGGTAATTGCAAAATTGCGGTCAGCCGGGGACAGCTTATGACAAGATAACCCATGGCTATGAAAAGGGCGTGAGAGAAAAGCCTATGCTCTTGTGGATCGGTTCACTCAGAAAATTTTTAAAGCGCAACATCCGATTTGTTTGGCACGAAACAAGGGATTTGAACCCGGTTCACAACCGCTGGGTACGCTGGCTCCTCCCAGGTCTATTGGTCAAACGCTGGCTGTTTTTGAGTACGGTGGGTGTGCTCATGGTGGGTCTGGGGTCGATGATTTGGCTCAGACTCACCCCGGTCTTTTTTACGGTCCGATTTGTATCCACGGTGCTGAGCACCATCACTCAGTTAATCCCCCGCTATATTAGCGGTCCCCTGGCGATTTTGGCCGGGCTGTCTTTGATTATTTGGGGGCAAAGCCGCACCCTGGACTCGATTACAGAGGTGCTCCTGCCGGGCCGCCCAGAAAATACGCTGTGGGATGCGATCGCATCCCATCGCAAACTCAACCGAGGACCGCGCATTGTCGTGGTCGGTGGCGGCACCGGGCTATCCACCATGTTGCGGGGGCTAAAGCGCTATAGCGCCAATATCACTGCCATTGTCACCGTTGCGGATGATGGCGGGTCGTCCGGACGACTACGACGCGAAATGGGCGGCCTGCCACCGGGGGATATTCGCAATTGCCTAGCAGCCCTAGCCGACCAGGAAAAACTGGTCACCGAGCTATTTCAGTATCGATTTAGCAGTGGTAGTGGCCTCAGCGGCCACAGCTTTGGCAACTTGTTTTTGGCCGCCATGAATGAAGTGACCGGCGACTGGGAAAAAGCCATCGCCGCCAGCTCTCAGGTTTTGGCCGTGCGAGGTAAAGTGCTGCCCTCCACCCTCAGCGATGTCAAACTGTGGGCCGAACTCAGCGATGGCCGTCGGATTGAAGGGGAGTCAAATATCACCAAAGCTCGCGGTCGCATTATTAGTATTGGCTGTACCCCAGCCGCCCCCCCAGCCTTACCCAAAGCGCTGGATGCCATCAAAGAAGCTGACTACATTATTATTGGCCCAGGCAGCCTGTATACCAGCATTGTGCCCAACTTGCTGGTGCCTGAAATTGCCGATGCGATCGCAGCCACACAAGTCCCCCGCATCTATGTGTGCAACATCATGACTGAGCCGGGTGAGACCGATGACTACAGTGTCTCTGAGCACATTCATGCCATTGATCGAGCCTGTGGCCGCCGTTTGTTTGATGCGGTGCTCATACAAAAACGCTCCCCCTCGGCGGCGGCCCTAGACCGCTATCGCCATGAAGGTGCAGAGCGAGTGGTGCTTGACCGGGATGCGGTGATTGCATCAGGCCGCCGCATTGTCATCGCCAATGTCATGAATGAGACTGAGAAGGGCACCATTCGCCATGATTCACCACGATTGGCCAAGGTGCTGATGCGTTGGCATGCCAGGGTGTATTGATTACCCAGCAAAAAATCGTCGAGACACCCAGCTAGCAATGCCGCTAAGAATGGCACCTGCCATCAGAATGCCAATGGAGGGCATAAACAGCGGATCCCAAAGGCTATACCACAGATCAAATCCCAGATTAATGTGGGCAGCCCTACCTGCTAGCGCTGTCACAAACCAGACAAAGCTAAACAGCACAAAGAAAAGATTGATGGTTAATCCTGTGTTTAACCAGTTAATTAAACGGTCTTTCATAAAGACGACACTACAAAGACGACACTATTTGGTGGGGTTTGAGCTGGGTTGAAGTGGCATGATTATCCCCAACTCTGGGGTATTTGAGCAATGGCTCCAGCCGGTCTGAGTACCGATTTAGATCAAGTTGCGTAAAGTTATCTTAAGTAAGCAGCAAATAACTGAATAAGCCAATCGTATCAAGACAGGTATCTTAGGAATCAAGGGACTCCAATAACAGCTACGAAAACAGGATTGATATCCCATAAAGCCTATTTTTTAGATCTATTTAGTATCTTTTACTACCAACAAAAATACATAAAAAATATGGCTGCTCCCCAAAGGACAGCCATACTGTAGAAGTTGAGTTTTACCGATTGTCAATCTTGAAGAGGTGTGGGGTTAAACCCCTACACTGCATCGATATCTAGTCCTTGAGATGCTTGCAAATTATCAGGATCCACATAGTGGCAAACAGACTCATCAATACAAATTAAAGCCCAGCCAGACTTCTCGATACCCATTAATTCATAGGGACCGTCCTGCACAAAAAATCCCTTGTGATTTCTAGTTTCAGGTTTGACTTCTACAGCATGCTTATCCATTTTAAGGCTCCTTACAACGGGGTGGGTTCCAATAAAAAAGAAAAACTTATCGGAATCTTTTCTTAAGCTTATCAGTTCCTTTTTATTCCGAGCATTAAGTTATCTGACCGAATAAAAAAGCCAAAAAAAGGCGGGGATCATTGCCCCGCAACCCTTACAAAAAGCTAAATTAAGCCTGTTAACAGCCAACAAATTGAAATGAGTAACGGCCCTGTTTTCTGACGCTCCTTAACAAAAATCAATCAATTCTTGTTAAGGAGTCGGCCCGTGTTTCTACATGATGCCTTGATAAGAAATGCTTGTCTGGCAGGGGTTTTAGTCGTCAAAAATCCATTTTTCTACTCGTTTTAGGCTATTCCATTCAGGTTTGCGAGTTAATCCTTCTTTAAAGTTTTGACGAATCTCTGCTTGAATTTCTTCCACTGACATCACCAACTGGGTGGCGAGTTCCACATGCTCGCGCACGCCTTTACGATTGCTGTCAAGGATGGCAATGGCGATATTGATATGGGCTTGGGGGTCTTGAGGGGTGAGCTTAATCGCTTTCTGGGCAGCTTTGTAGGCAGCATTCGGCTTATCTGCCAGTAGATAGAGCCATGACAGACAGGTATGGATGGCACTATTTTTAGGTGCCTGCTCACATAGGCCTTTAAATGTGGGAATTAGGGTATCGACGCTCTCGCCAGCCTGATAACGGTTGAGACCGTCTTCAAACAGTTCGTCAATGGTTTGGCTCATGGGGAAAGTGATTATCAAAAAACCTCCCCATTTTAGGACGCCTTAGGCGCTAAAGGATTTACCACAGCCACAGGTTTGATCGGCATTGGGATTTGTAAACTGAAATCCTCCTCCAATCAGGGCATCGCTATAGTCGAGCATGAGGCCATAGAGATAGAGCATGCTCTTTTTATCGCAAATGACCTTAAATCCTTCATAGTCGAACACTTCATCATGTTCACCGATGTTGTCGATGGTTTCAAAATCCATCAGGTAAGACATGCCAGAGCAGCCGCCCTGGCGCACGCCTACTCGTAGGCATAGGTCGTCTCCTTGTTTCTTTTTGAGGGCAAGGACATGGGTAAGGGCCGCTTCAGTCATCATGATTCCCTGTTGCGGTTGAGTGGCTTGGGTCATGGGTCGTAGGGTGATTAGCGTATGATTAATGCTTTAGTTTAGTGTAGCTTAGGCCCTGGTGGAGCGCGTTTCTAGCTTCAATAGTTGTCATTGAGTGAGTCCAATTTCCCCATGCCTCCATTGAGTCCGTTTACCCGCCGTCGTATTCAAAAGCTGTCCCAAACGAATAGTGTTTGGGAGGGAGGACGCTGCTCAATGCCGACATCGCAGGACGATGAGCGTGACTATATTTTGTGGATTGATAGCAATCAGGGGTATGTCCGCAGTGTAGACATGGTAACCGTCGACAGTGGCTATGAGGCGGTAGCTCGGAGTTTACTCAAGGCGATAGAACATCCCCAAGGTCCGGCGGAGCCCAGCCGTCCCCATCGGATAGTGGTCAATGATCGAGAGCTGCAGTTCTTTTTGCGGGGCGTGCTTCAAGAGTTAGAGATTGATGTTGCCTATCGGGCAAAGTTGCCCTGGGTGGATGAGATTTTTGATTATCTGCTCTCCAACAGCGGGCCGTCATCATCTTTGCCTACGGTCTATCATGAGCAGCTTTGTCAAATGGCACTGGCGCTTTGGCATCAGGCTCCTTGGTATCGACTGAGTGAGCAAGAACTGCTGGCGGTTGAGCTCAATCTTTGGGATACAGACACCCTTTATGTGTCTATTTTGGGCATGGCAGATGTGGACTATGGTTTATTGCTTTATCGCAGTTTGGACTCGTTGCTAGAGTTTCGTGAACGGGTTTTGAGTTGCGATCGCACGGAAGAGCCCATGTCCCCTCAAGCGCTGCAGCAGGTATTTCTTACCCAAGACTGCTTTTTTCTGAACTATACCGTTGAACGTCCAGGGCAACCTGAGCCCGATGACTACGAGTTTGGTAGCATCCACCCCCTGGAAGGCATGCGCCATGATTTAGATGAGGCTGAAGCTGTCACCTTAATTGTTGTTCTAGACGCGCTCCAGCGATTTTTTCACAAAGCATCCGAACCGCTTAACGTTTTAGAACCTCTAAAAAAACAACTGCAGATTCCCAACCCAATACCAGAAGCTAGCCCTGAGCAATGCTCCGTAACGGTGATGTCTTTACCTGACGTCTCCACTGACCTCATGGCCGAGACCGAAGATATGCTCGTCGGGGAGGAAATACTAGCCGATCCTGTACTACACGATGATTTAGTCCCTGATGGGGCTCTAATTTTGCTGACTAAGCTATCCCTTGAGCAATTAACCCAGCTGCGCAGTAGCCAAACCCATCCTAAAATCTATCGCCAGCTCCTATCCAAAGGTCAAGCACGCTCAAGCGACGCTGCCTGGCCTGTTGTCATTATTCAAACATCGCGCCCCAAAGCAAAGGCACTGGTTACGCGCATTCAGTCCCTGGGAGGGGTTAAAGCCATGTGCTTTAACCCTGGGCACGACCCCTTCAACCAGCTCACATTTCAGCTCGGCATTTGGCAAACAGGAAATGGTACCTTTCATCTATTCCATGAGTATGACATTAGCGATCATTACCATCACCAAGCCCTGAGCAAATGGAACCAGCAACAAGTCAAAAGCCAAGGCTGGTGTGCCATTATGATCGCGGCAGGGGTCACTGGACAGAATCGAGGTAATCCTCAACCAAAAGACATGATGGCTTTTTTAGAAGTCAGATTTTGTGACCCCACGGTGCTCAACCTAGCCCCTTTAGTCTTGAACTATCTCTAAATCAGTAACGGCTTACCCCTGCTATTGTTGAGTACTGGCTCAGTGCTACATTCGCGATCTTGTCTTTAAGACATGCAATCCCTCATAAGTTTCTCAAAGTTATGACATAAAACTAACAGTATGAGACACCTGTTGAGACCGGGTTCACAGGTCAGGGAGAACGAATATGCTATTTGTCAAAGATATTATGACAAAGCCCGTCGTTGTTATTCGCAGTTCAGCGACAGTAGAAAATGCTATTTGGCTGATGCGCACCAAACGGGTCCGCTCATTAATGGTGGAAGAAGGCGATGAACAAGGCCCCTATGGCATTCTAACGGAAAGAGATATTGTCTATAAGGTTCTTGCCAAAGGTAGTCCGCCCCATTTTGTTCGAGTGGGTAGCATCATGCGACGTCCCTGTATCCGCATGCCGATGAATGCCACACTGCAGGAAGCCGCACAAATTTTTTCAGCGACTGGTGTGCACCGGGCACCGGTTATTGAAAATGAGCAGCTACTAGGCATCGTCTCGCTGACTGATATTTTAATGAAGGGACATCCAGGGGTCTTATCTCGTGATGAACTATCGCAACGCGTTCAGACAGCCCTACAGCACGCTCGCATCATAGATGATGAAAACGCTCAGATTCAACAGGAATGTGATATTGCCTGGCAGGTTCTAGAAGAAATGCAGCCGGAGGCTGTGGCCGCCCAGACACCTGTTTTGACCTCGCCATCGACCTTAGAGTAAGCCAGTATATCCCGGCTAAAACCCATTGAAAACATCCTCAAAACACCCTCAAAACATCACAAACCAGGCCAATACAGCAAGACGACCTCCTCTCGGAGATCGACGTCCGTTTTAGAGGCCCGTCGTGTTCGAAAAAGGTCGATGGCGATGAGTTGATAACCAAGATTTTGAGCAATCTGAGCCAGCAAAGAACCCGTTGGAATATGCACCTGAAGATAGGAAGCTTGCTCCCCAACCACGTAAGCTAGCTGGGCTCCGGGACGCAGGACAGAGCGTAAATTAGCCAGGTGGCGAGCCATGCCGCCAAAATAGAGCCGAGTCGCTTGGCCATATAGACGAGAGAAACCGCTGGTCTTACCCAGTTCTTCCCGTCGTTGATCAATGGTGCGGGCCAGTTCCAAAATCTGTGGATAGGGTTGAATCCATTGGTCATCTCTGTCATCTCGATAAACACTACGGCTATTAGAACGGACCAGATCGTGTTTGACCGCTTGTAGCTTTGCCTTATTGTCTAAAAATCCCAATAGCACTGACTCTAACCGAGTCGCGCGAGTATAGTCCTTTTCATTGGGGTAAGGTGGGGACGTAATGACCACATCAACTGAACCAGGGGATAAGCAGCGATCAGGCTGACGAGCATCGCCTAAATAGACAACCGCTGGCTGGGTAGGTAGCGCCCTTTCTCGGAGTACAAGCAAGTCTTGAACCATGGTCTTGATTTGGTTTAACCATAGATCAACCACCGGGGCATCTGCCTTGTGTTTGCGAGCAACACTAACTTCGGGGGCAAATCGCAGATTGCTAGCTAAAACAGCGGCATTAGCCAATGCTAAACGATTGTATTTCCAATAAATTGATGGAGAGCATCGATGCCCTCGGTCAATATGCCCCAACAAGGTCAAGACCTTTTGTAGCGGACGTGGGCTAATGGCATCTTTAAATAGCAGAGCAGCCGCATCGGGAGCCAGGCTAGGGGGCAAATGTGGCAATAGCTCAAGTTCGACAGACACAGCCTCAGCAATAATTTCAGCTATTTGTTCTAGATGCTGAGGTGCGGGTGACCAGTCGATTTTGACAGAGCAAGCGAAGTGAGCCATTGGGTTGGCTTCAATACCGACAGCAGGCAAGCCCAGCTTTTGGGCTTCGACGACTGTAGTGCCAGTGCCAGCAAACGGATCTAAAACAACAGTTTTCTCGGTCGCATGAAACCGTTGTAAATAATGCCTGACTAAATGAGGTGGAAAAGATAGGACAAAGCGATACCAGTTGTGAACAGCCCGGTCTTTATGGCTTAGCTGATTGCGAGCTTTGCTATCAAGCGCGAGGGCTAGAAGATCTAAATCAGACAACGTAAAGGGGCGCCATGGGCAGGTGTGGACAGAACAGCAGACAGTGGTACCAAGTGCAAAGACTTCAAAGTCAGCTCAAATGAGTTCCAAAAATACACAAAAAGTCTGATACCTTGAGCAGCCAGGGGCAGTATAGCGGATGGTGCTTTCCAGTACAAATGAATTACTAAGGCAGCAAGGTAATTTATTAGCCGGGAGCAGCAGCAGCTATTGGTGAGATTCAACAGCTATCTGATGATTAGTGACTGTGTCAAGCTCAGTGAGACAGCTTCGAAAAAATAAACATGAGCTAGTGCTCCGCTTCTCGAATTTAGGGCGTCGTCATATTGCCGGAAGCGTCACCCATCTGGCCCGATTGGGCGCGTTGAGTTTGATGGCTGTGGTGTGGTTAGGTTATCGGCAGGCGCCACTGCTGTGGGTGATTTTGATGGCTGTAGGCATCCTATTGATATTGATAGAGCCGTTTGTCCCAGCGCTTTATCCTGAAGTCGCTACCTGTATCTTTAATAAGGCGTTTAATCGGCTAACCATTGTCCATGAAATTCCCCGTGGCCGACAACGTCAGCGACGGGTCAATAATTACCGCCTGAGTCATATTGAACAGATACATGTTTATCGCCAACGAGTCGGGTGGTGGCGCTGGGGATATGTGATGGTCATCCAAGTGTCGTCTCCAGCCCACACGCTGATCCATATCAATGGTTTATCGAATCAGGTGCTGATTCAAATGGGTATCCGTCCGATTAAGTTATTGTCTAAAACAGTGCGCTATCATCTGGGTCGACGCACCGCTGTGGACTGGTCATTCGTCACGGTTCCTCACGGTATAAAAACCGTGGGTCGACGCATTGTTGCTCGTAATTCGATGGAGCGGTTAGATCCAGCTGATCTGCGACGGTTGGCCCACTTGATTGAGCAGTTTATTTGGTCGCCGTAACTGTACGCACTATACCTAGCCCCAATGTTGTTTTATGGCCAATGCCACAGTAGCGGCTAAAGTGTGTCAATGCATTGATCCGCTTAACGATCAGTGGGTCTGTTGTGTCTGCAATGTGAAATGTGAGATGGCCCAGGCAGCCAACGGTTGTTTTGTTATTGCTAAGGGGAAGCTTAACGGTACGCAGGGTAAACGCTTTGGCCACAATCGGCGTAATAATGTCAGGGGCAAACACCAGACCGCTATAGCGATTCCAACATTTTCGTAATCCGTGAAATATGGCATCACGTGTGGGTAATGGAGACTCGTGTTCACCTTGGTAAAATACAGCAGGGGTGATCAATTGCAGGGTTAAACGGCGATCGGTATCGGAGGCCTGCTCGTAGATTTGTTGATAGGTATGATGATTCGTCCAGTCAGGTATATTAGCTGGCAAAAAATTAGTGACATGTAGTCGTGCTGGTCCTAGATACCAGGGTTTGCGAGCTGCGACTCTCTCTAAACGTGGTTTCAGATGACTAAAAAGAGGATCGTCTAACAGGGCAATGCGCCACCAGCAGTGGGACCCGGCTGGAATTGAGGCATTGCCGTACTGAAAGGGGACAGTTTCCAGCTGCTGGCGTGGCAGTAAAAATTTAAGGTTGCGAGCCGATACCGTCTGAGGCTGAGCCGATATTTGTAACGGGCTGAGGGTAAACGCGGGATGTCTGTGGGTTTGTAATGCTTGACTGAGGTTGACATCAACGGCACTGATGAGGGCCAGGAATAATCGGCGTAAATGGTGTCCCCTAAGGTATTGCGGTGGGATGGTTGATTCGGAAACTAGATTAATAACTAGACTTTCTGGCATACCGTTGGGTGCATTGGCCGTGGTAAATATCCCTTTCTTCTTAGAATTAGCAGCTGTGTCCGGGCGAAGGGATTCACCATTTTTTCATACGCTTAGCCCAGGCCTGGCTATGCCAGACCTGGAGATAGCAGACCATGTATGAAAATTTAGGAAAAGATTAGCTTATTTGAGAAGACGAGTAATGCGGATGTCATATTCAGTTGCTTTGGGATATTCCTTCTCTGCTTGAAATAATGCAGTGTCATGGGCATCCGTGCGACCGCTGGCGTTGATTTCATAACGTGTGGCCATAATGCGACTGGTGGCATTATTTTTGCCAGCGCATTCTTTAATGTCAACGAACACTTCAAACGTGTGCATGATGGGCTCTCCTTATCTGCCGGGTAGCAGTATCGGCAGATAGTTAAGTATGTTGTGTAAAGCTGCGATCTCGACTCAGCTAGCAGAACATAATTGATGAATCTTGGTAGTTCGATACAACTTTTTTTAGAAACATGAAGTGATGTACGAGTTAAAACGTGGAAAATTGCAACCACTTAAATAATGTAGTGATGAATTCAAGTGGGTCAATCCCCCGAGGCTAAAAGCTGTGCGGTATGATGTCACCCGAATAGGCTGCTCGCCCCGAGGTGAGCAGTTGGGTACATATATCATCGGAGACTAGTCGTGACTATTTACATTGGCAATCTGTCATTCCAAGCAACCGAAGACGATATTAGGGATGTGTTTGTCGAATATGGCGAAGTTGCCCGGATTACCTTGCCAGTTGACCGTGAAACCGGCAAACGTCGTGGCTTTGCTTTTATCAACATGGTTAAGGATGAAGAGGAAGATCTAGCGATTGCTGAGTTGGACGGAGCTGAATGGCTAGGACGTGAGCTACGCGTCAACAAGGCCAAACCTAAAGGCGACGATTATCGTCGCCCCAGCCGCAGTAGCAACTTTTCCCGTAATCCGCTTTGAGCTACGTTAGCTGGCTAGATCAAATTAATCACCATTCCTTCATAGGCCAGCGATAGTTGAGGCTCAATATTTTTGAGTTGGTTGGCCAATGCATTTAGTACGGCATCCGTTTGACGTGGGCCGTAGTGAACCATGACCAGATGTTTTACCTGGGCTGATTGAGCTAGTTGAATGGCGGCCTGCCACGGCTGAGGAGAAGGGCGAAGGTTAATCTGATCGCACATATCTACATAGGTGCCATCGTAGATCAGTAAATCGGCCTGATAGGCAAGAAATAGTAAGTTTTCGTCTACGTGTTCATGGTCAGTATCGGTGGCATACACAACCGATTTGCCCTGGTAGTTCAGTCGATACCCCAGGGCATTAGTTTGACCGTTTAAACCAATCGGTTCAATTTTAATATTGCCAATTTGAATCGCGTTGCCGGGGGCAATAGTATGAAATGTGAGCGTTGCCTGCATCGCTTGGAGCGGCAGTGCAAACCCTGGTTTCAGCATCTGTGTGGTCAAACACTGCTTGATGGAAGCACCATTAGCAGCAATCCCCCCATAGATATGAAAATGATTACCGGATTCAAAGGCTGGCAGAAAGAATGGAAACCCTTGGATCCGATCCCATTGGCTATGGGTAAAAAATAAATGGCCCTCTAGGGGCTCAGGATTTTGACATAAGGCTTCACCCAAAACCCTGAGACCGGTGCCACCGTCAAAAATAAAGCGCTGGTGATCAGCCAGAATCTCGACACAGGCAGTATTGCCTCCATAGAATGCAGTAGAAGCACCGGGCGTTGGTACGCTACCACGTACGCCCCAAAATTTAACCGAGGGGTATGACTGATTCTGCAATGTGCTTTCTTTGCCCGACATATAGGCAGATACACTCACAGTGTGTAGTCCCAAATTGCACGTATGCTCATAAAGTTTGGTCGTCCCCCAAGCGACTAAGCCTTGTACGCTCCAGTCTAATCGCTTCAGTGAAGCAATTTTTGGATTGGATCCGGCACAAGATTAACAGTGAGTATTATAGGGACACATTTTATACGGTGATGTGCCCCTATAATGCTTGCTCCACTATTCGGAGAGTATTAACCGCAGCCCGGATTACTTAGCAGCAGCAATGCACTGTTCTACTAGAGGCTGAACCTGATCTAAGCCTTTCCAACCTAGAATTTCGGTCACTTTTTTTTCTAGATTTTTATAGGTTTTAAAGAATTCTGCAATTTCATCTAATCGATGAGAGGCAATATCATCTAGGGTTTTAACATCGGTATAGCGAGGGTCCTCATTAGGAACACATAAAATTTTCTCGTCACGGTCTCCACCATCGATCATTTCAAGCATACCGATGGGTCTAGCGGAAATGACACAGCCAGGAAATGTAGGCTCATCCATCAAAACCATGCCATCTAGAGGATCACCATCATCAGCCAGGGTATTAGGCACGAAGCCATAATCATAGGGATACTGAACCGATGAAAAGAGAACGCGATCTAGGGCAAAGGCATTGATATCCTTGTCAAACTCATATTTATTCTTGCTGCCACCTGGAATTTCGATCAATACGTTGATCAACCCAGGTTTGGGCTGAGCAGGAATACGAGATAAATCCACGATACTTCTCCAACTACTTATACTGAGTCGGAATAAACCTTTTATTGGCTTATCCCGATAGCATTTTAGGAGAAAAGGGAGTCAGCACCTATGGTGTAGCGATATCTTATTTGTTTGTTTGTATTGCCGAATAGGGTAAGCCGTTCAAGTTGTCTATAGTCGTTGAGGAGAAGTAGGCAACTGTAAACAAGGGTAGGGTAAATGTCGCTACGGCAATAAATATACCTAGTATCTCAACGAAGGGACTATGGTAAGGCTCAGAACTAGACTCTAACTGACTGGCAGATTCCATGCTGGGAAGATATAAAAAAATAATTATCTACGCCGATTTCGGGGCGCGGTGGCTTGAAAAATTGATTTTTAAAGAAATAACCCTACGGTGGTCTGCTCATGGGGACGTAGTTTTTGAGATGTGATGGACATCCACTAGGGTAAACATCAACGAATCTTCAATAAATTACTGTCAGCAAATGCTAAAACTTAGTATTTGCCTAATAATGATCGCTTGATTTAAGGTTAACACTGCTTTGTGGATCTAGACTCAGCCAAGTAATAAAGTATCAAAACACTGACATGGCTTACGAAGTTGACTCTATGAGGTCACGAATAATTTTGAGCTCAGCGAGTACCTGGCGTAGTAGCTGATGTGTCAGGGTTTCTGGAGGCTGGTTGATTTCGATGATAACTTGCTTGATTTTTAAGACATCCTGGGCAAAGCGGGCCACCTCATTGGGGTGAAACATGAGTGGCTCCTCTTTATGTTGCCTAGATTCTGGATTGAGGCGAGTGTGATCAAAAGGGGGATTGAGGATCAGCGTATCGGTATTGGCATAACGATATACCGATGCACGGGAACGATGGAGTACCTTTTGGACGGCCTCGACGGTCATTAAGTTTTGTAGATCAGTCTCAGCAGACACCTGAGGCTCAAGTGTACCGATGGTATTAGCGAGGCTGTCTACTGCGTTGGATATATTGGACATAGAGCAACTAATCCCTGTGTTATGGCTAGACACACTGTACGCATATTGAGCCTCATGTCAATACGTTAGTGTCTATTATTAAGACGGGGTTTATGAATCTGAGCACGTTGACAGAGGTGATCAATTAATAGCTGACAGAGAAGCATTGTCTCATTCCAAGTTTATCCGATCTTTTCATGAGTCCTTTTAAGAGATTTTGAAGTCTTGATTTGGGATCGAACTCTCCCATGGTTTGATGCGCTGTGTCACCATTGGATGCGATCTCAGGTATTTATACTATTCTTAAATCTGAGTAGACGAACTCAATCTTTTATAGGACACGAAAAACGGTCTTAAGTGATTATTTCCAGCTGATTAGCAGCAGACTGCCAAGAAGTTTGTGGCATGAAAGTCTCTCACCATTTAAATCGCGACAGTCTAGTGAGGAGCTGCCGTTATGGATGCTTTAAAATCAAAGTTTTTTTTGAAGTCTAAATTCCCATGGTTCATTATCGTGGGAGGCATTTTATTTACCCTGAGTTTGCAAACGTACAATCAAGGGGGTGTTTTTTTTAGTGGCGATGGTGGGCTAAAAGCCTTGCTCGCCCAGCAGTTTGCTGAGGGAGATTGGCACTTTGATTTGCGTCTACCGGCTCCAGACTGGGTGCTTGAACTCTGGCAACAGGGTCTATACCCATTCACGCCTCCCTATGTTTACCAACAATTTCATCACTATTTCATCACGTTCCCTTTTCCCTTTCCAGCACTAACAGCTCTGTTTTATAGTGTTTTAGGCTATAGGGGACTCTATGTTGTTCCTTTGTTAGCCTTGTGGCTAATCTGGATCAGATTTTTTCAAGTTGGACAATATCTACAGTGGAGAGCAGATGTGCTGGCAATGATGCTTAGCATCCTCATTTTTGCGTCTCCCTTAACCTTGTACGGTGCTATGTACTGGGAACATACCCTATCCGTTTGTCTAGCTTTTTGGGGTATTACTATAATCTTGTGGCCAAAGGGTAATTCAATCACTCATATTCAAGCATTGTTATCTGGCGGACTTATTGGCCTTGCGGTTTGGTTTCGCTCTGAATTTATATGTTTAGCTGCAATTGTAGGAGGGCTTGCATTATGGCAATGTATTAGTCTCAAAATCAGGTTATTTCGACTGCCAACACTTGACAACAAAAGCCACTTATTTATGAGTGGGTTGGCGTTTAGCATGTTGACCTTTTTTGGTCTCAATCAAATCATCTATGGTCATTTTTTAGGTATTCATGCTCTTCAGGTGGTTGAAGAATCTTCTGTCAGCCAGCAACTATCCCAGGCTGTTGCTAACTATCGACAATTGCTAATTGCCTTGATCCAGTACTTTCCGTTTACCCTGTGGGCATTGGTTATTGCTGTTATGGTCCGATTTAGTAGACGTCGAAACCTCCGCCAGCCCACTATGGCGCCGACTATGACAACGTGGCTAACTATTCTGCTATTTGCCCTGGCTGTCCCATTGATTATTCCTCCCGGAGCGGGAGGAAAACAGTGGGGAGCACGTTTTTACTTAATTCTTATTCCCCTCATGGCCCTCATTGGAGGCATCTATCTCAATCAAATGTTGAGTCAGCGGCGGCGTTGGCAACACTACCTAGTACTCAGCGGTCTGACCCTTGTGTTTTTGGCTGGGGCCTATCTAAATGTCTATAACGGGGCTGTTGTGAGCTATCGCGATCGCGACACCAACTCTACGTCTCTGCGTCATAACTACCAACCAATCGCGACAGCTATCGCTGCTATTAGCGAGCATTCTAGCCCATACATTGCCATGTCCCATCAGTTTGTAGCTCAGCAACTTTGGGCCGCAATGCCTGATAAGACTTTCTTCTTAACGGAGTCAACATCAGACGTTCGACAACTGGCAGAGGGACTTTATCAACAGGGCAAAGCTCAATTTTTATATATTTGCTACCCGCATCGTCCCTGCCTTACCCCTGAAGAGTCTTCTGAGAATTTAGTGGTTATTTCGAAAAATACACCGTTACAGCTCAATTTTTCTTCCATAGGAACAGTTGGGAAGTATCCTTTATACGATGTCATGATCACAGACCAGCTGGGAAGCGGCTAAACGATGCGGAAAATCAGTGAATATACTGAGGTGACCAAGAACTTTATATCAAGAAAACTTGTATGTTTTTTTTGTGAAGAGCCTTCTTTTTTAGGGCTCTTCCTTCAAGGGTTCATGCAATATGGCATTTAATGTAGTCCTAGCGGTAGCTGCGGTATCAGGCCTTATATTTTTATCTATAGATGTCTGTAATTTCTAGCTTTTAACCCAAGATCAATCTGCTCGCTCAGAGTCAAGTCTATATCTTGCTTCGTTATCTTTTCTTATTAATGGCTTTGGCCAGCTTTTTTAGGGGCGATCCTTCTAAATTTCGGTTGTTATCTTTATTTATTTGGAGCTCTGCTACATTCTATGTCTCAGCTCTCTGTACCACCCAAATTTTCCACGCTCATTGACCTATTACGCTACCGGGCTGAGCATCAACCTGAGAGGCTTGCCTATCAGTTTCTAAGGGACGGTAAAACCGAAGCCAATCGTTACACCTATCAACAACTTGACCAACAGGCACGGGCCATTGCCGCTTGTCTCCAGCAGGTCAATGCTAGAGGGGAGCGGGCGCTATTACTTTATCCTCAAGGTGTTGAGGTTGTAGCTGCTTTTTGCGGGTGTCTATATGCTGGGGTCATTGCGATTCCTGTTCCTCCCCCAGATGCTGGGCGGATGAAGCGAGCATTGCCACGTCTATTAGAGATTGTGAAGGATGCCAATGCCAGTTTGGTGTTAAGTAACCAGCGGATTATCGAACTCCTCAAGGGTAACGAGGAAATCATATCGACTCAGTTTAAGCAGATGACCTGGCTCAATACTGAGCAGTTAGATTTAGATCAAGCGGAGCAATGGCAGAATCCCCAGGTGCATCAGTCTGCGTTGGCCTACCTGCAGTACACCTCGGGTTCAACCTCGGTACCGAAGGGGGTGATGCTGAGCCATGATAATTTAATCCACCATTCAGCTTATTTGCAGCGGGCCTGTGGATATACTCCCGAGGGGGCTACTGTTACCTGGATGCCCTATTTCCATGACTATGGTTTAGTCGAAGGGTTAATTCAGCCACTCTATACAGGGGTGCCCTGTTATGTGATGTCACCCCTGGCATTTGTTAAGCGACCTCAACGGTGGCTGGAGGCTATTTCCAAATACCGAGCGACCCATAGCCAGGCTCCTAACTTTGCCTATGACCAATGTGTCCGTCGAGTGAAGCCTGCCAAACGAGAGGGGCTAGATCTGAGCTGTTGGCAGGCGGCGGGCAACGCTGCCGAGCCGATTAATCCTCGGGTGATGCGTGAGTTTGAAGAGGCCTATGCTGACCATGGGTTTAAATGGACAGCATTTGCGCCAGCTTATGGTCTGGCGGAGGCCACTCTCCTAGTTTCCAGCAAGCAGGAGGGAACCGAGCCAGTGATTCTGTCATTGGATGCTACAGCGCTGGAAAAGGGACGTATTGCTCCTGCCACAGCTGACAATCTCCAGCGCGATATTGTCAGCTGTGGTCAGCTGGTGTGTGAAACTGAGGTGGTCATTGTCAATCCCGATACCCTAACTCGCTGTGATGCCGATGCGGTCGGGGAGATCTGGGTGGCTGATGCCGGGGTGGCTGGTGGCTATTGGCAACGTCCTGAGGCTACTGCAGAAACATTTAGAGCCAGGCTCAAGGGTGAGCCTCAGGCTGGTCCTTATCTTCGTACAGGAGATTTGGGCTTTTTGCAGAACGGTGAACTTTATATCACCGGGCGCATTAAAGATTTAATTATTATTCGCGGTACTAACCACTATCCCCAAGATATTGAATGGACGGTACAGCAATTGAATCCAGCTCTTCGTCCTGACTATGGAGCGGCTTTTTCGATTATTGATGAGGGAGAGGAGAAGCTAGTTGTGGTGCAAGAAGTGGAGCGCCAGCATCAGTTAACCCTGGCTGTAGATGAGGTGTTAGCCGATATACGTCAGGCGATTTCTGAGGCCCATGAGCTACAGGTAAGTGCGATCGCACTCGTCAAGTCTGGTAACGTGCTCAAAACATCCAGTGGCAAAATCCAACGGCGTGCCTGTCGAGACAGTTTTTTTTCTGGGACGTTAGATCTGATCGCCGACTGGAGTGAGAATCCTCGACTTACCGCCAAGATGCGAAATTTTAATCATGATGTCGAATCCTTGGAACAGTATGTACAGCTGACGTCATCTTGATATTTGTGGTTTGCGTCACAGCGTCCGGTTACTCTGTTTCACTACGATAGGTATTATTATTGGCTAAATTAATTAATTACCTAAATTAAGTGTTTAATTCTAGGGATAGTTCTATGGAATCTCTTAAACAGTACTGGGT
>NZ_JADEXP010000100.1 GCF_015207065.1 Leptolyngbya cf. ectocarpi LEGE 11479
CCGTTTTCAAATGATACGATCAAAACCGTCAAACACATCTTGATCTTTGAAAAAACTCCTGTCTATATCATTCGAGCGAAGTCAGGATGGGCTAATTTTGGTGAGCCAGACTCAGAACAGATTGGCTGGTACGTCGGCTATGTCGAGCAAGATGACAATACCTACTTCTTTGCCACCAATATTGCTATTCGCGATGCAGACGATTCCAAGGCTAGAGAAACCCTGACTCGGCTTTCCTTAAAGACGCTGGGGCTACTGTAATAGGCCGATGAGGTGTTGCTTCAGAGGTAAAGGCTTTGGCGTCCAATCAACCTAACCTACATTTGTTCTCTTACCCAGGTACGAAAATTGATCTCGGCGTCTACTTCACTCTGTTGGCAAACTGATAAAAACTCATATAGTTTCTCTTTCGCCACCATCGGAAATGTCGGTGAGCTGTCCACTTCTACATAGGCGTTCTTCCGTAGCTGATAAATCCGCCAGAATTTGCCATCAAATCGCCAAAACTCTGGCACGCCCATCGCCGCATACAGTGCATTCTTATCAATGTCCGTATGGCTAATATCAATCTCTACGACTAAATCCGGCGGCGGGTCCACCGCTAAATCAACCGTGCGTCCAGCAACCTGAGGCTGATTTTGAATATAGTAGCCATTATCCGGCTCTGACCCCCGATCCAAATCCTCTCTGTCTAATGTGGTTGATCCTAAAGTTTTGACCTGGAGCCCTAACTCCACCACCAAAATGATGATAAACCGCTCAATCAGTCGAGCATAGAACTCATGGGGTTCGGAAGGCATCGTAATTTCTAAAGTGCCGCGATCATAGGCTAACCGTGCCCCGGTGCGTTCATTGAGTACCGCCTTCATCTGCTGATAGGCAAGCCAGTCTAACCCTCGTAGAGCGACTCGCTTTTCGCCAGGGGCAATGGGTAACTGCTCGGTAATAGAGTTGGCTAGCATTAGGTTTTGCCAAACATCCGTAGCCTATAGGATAGCTTACATCTTGGACGAAGATTAGCCATGTAGCTGAAGCCCGCACTGGGTTTTGAACCCTGGGCGGGTGAGCGCTGCCTCGCCAGATGCAGGACTTGAGTTTTGTGTGTACTGTTTAAGATGCAGATTTTACCGGTTGAGCCTTAGAGGGTTGCCCAGGATCTAAAACTTCTAGGTAGTCAGCCAGCCGTTTCCACTCCTGAGCCGCCCTGGGATTACCCGTATCAGCCGCAAACCTGAGGGCATCGATAATTTTGTCTTTCTGACTTTCAGTGATCGTGTATGACTGCATGCTTCTTAGTCCCTTGTGTTGGTACTTCGAGCTTTTCGGCTCAAAGACGTTTCCTTGCCCGTCATTGCTTTTATACGACTAAGGTGTCAGAAAGATCTGTAATTTTGACTTCATTATGAAAGCCGTGACAGACCCATCAGATCGCCACGGCTTTCGTGTAAGTAGATGAACTCAATATCTCGAATGCTACTGCGGCAATACCAATGCCTGACCGACCGTTAGAGCCAGATTGCTAATCGGATCAATGGAAATCACCTCGGTGCGCTCTCGCCCTAGTATCAGACCGCCGATGGCTCCAGCAACAGTACCTGTCAACACTTCCCAGGTTTGAATTTCATCATCGCCAGTGACCGATGCAACGGCAGCCGCAGCGCCAGAACCCAAGACCGCTCCAGCAAAGATTTCGCCAATACTCGAACCGCGACGGATGGTTTCAGTGGTCGTGATCACACCAGACTGAGCCTGTAAAGAAAGCCGCTGACCGCTGGCTAGGACTAGCGTTTGTGCAACAAACTGCGATCCTTTCTGATTGCCGATGGTGGCAGGGCGCAATTCGCCAATGATTTGACTGTTGCGGGGAATCAGAACCTGACCTTGGCTGTTTCTAACTGCTTCGGCTACCTGCAGTGTGAGGGGCAAAGTCTCGTCTGGTAAGAGTACAATCTTGTCGCCATCCGGGTAGGAGACGGCAATGTTGGTCCCAGCTGTCACTGTGGACTGAGTGGCGGTGGTTGTGGTCCGTGTTTGAACAATATAGGGAGACTGGATCGTAGCTACCTGGTTTTGGCTGGCCAATGCTTGATAAATAAAGGCGGCTACGTCTGCCCGTGTGGCGGTTTGGTTGGGGCGCAGTACTTGAACATTGGGATAGTTGACCACTAGCTGCTGCTCGGTGGCGGCGGCAATGCTGGCAGTGGCGTAGCTAGGAATAGCCCGAGAGTCGCTATAAACGTCTGCACTGGCGACGGTGCTGGCCTGGTAGTTGAGACCATTGGCCAGGGAGACTAGTACCTGGGCACGGGGAATATTTTGGTTGGGCTGAAACGTATTGTCGGGATAGCCGGACAAAAAGCCCATACGATAGGCCGTATCAATGGCACTTGTGGCCCAGAAGTTAGCAGGTACGTCCACAAAGGTGGTGCTGCTACGGATGGTGGTTTGGCTAAAGGCTTGACGGACGATGGCTGCATACTGGGCACGGGTTACCGGCTCATTGGGGCGAAACGTGCCATCGGGAAAGCCTGCGATGATATTTCTCTCGGCCAGGCTGGTGATGAACTGACTGGCCCAGTAGTTAGAGGAAACGTCAGAAAACTGGGTTTGGGTTTGGGCGATGACGGGAGCAGGGGTGACAAGGGGTGCGATCGCACCTGCTCCCATGCCTAAGGCGATTAATAAAGCTGTTGTTGATTGAAAACGTCGCATGGTTAGCATAGTGAAGATTCTCAAAAAGACTTCTAAGAGAAAATAAGAAACTATTTGTAGCTTGCTGAGCTAAGAGAACCCAGAGTCGCTATTCGTGCCTAAAAGACGGCTAGTGTTGTCTGCCTAAAAGACGGCTAGTGTTGTCTGCCTGGAAGATAAGGCTCTAAAAAAAGTCTCAGACTGGAATTTGTGATAGATAGATGCGTGGAGATAGAGATCTTGGAAAATCTTTATTGGATACCTCCGGTAGACTAGCCAACAAAGTGATCTGAGACCCTATCAATGGATTGACTCTAACAAGACTTATTTGTGAAAATCGAATGGTATCGTTACGCCTTTCAAACTGGCATAGTCAATGTCTTGGATGGGGGGAGATTCATGTCAGATTGCTGGCCTTTTGGATAGCTTATAGCCAAGCTTTGAATGGCTGAAATGCTTGATTAAAATAGGTCGTAGCAACCTTTGTAGAAAACTACAAAGGTCGATGTTGTTATCTTGAACCTACTTTCTATGGCTGAAATTGTCACAGCTATCCGGAGCGACATTTGCCAGATGGTGATGAACTTACCCTGTTGGACGAGGACGATCTACTAGCGGGCTGTACTACCTGCTTGTCCCAGCCAATCGCGAATCGTTTCCCAGATTACATTGGGGCCAATGCCAAAGAAAAGTTGTAAGCCTAGCAAAATCAGGGCAGCTAAAAACGCTGTCTTGAGGGTTGCTTTGACGACATTGAGCAGCCAGGTAAAGACCAGAATTGAAATAAAGACGGCACCAATGACAACCACAAATTCCATGGGCGGTGTTTCCTGCTAAGCGTCTGGCCAATCTTAACCTATGAGCCGAGAGCTACCACCTGACGCTGGGTGAGGGTGGCGCTGACGTTAATCACTTCCTGGCGTGCCCACTGGTCGGCGTCGAGGATGTCTTGGAGGGAGGGGGTAGCGGTGAGGTGGCTGCGATCGCACACTTTCTCAATCACCTTAGGAATATCTAAATAGTGAATCTTCTCATCTAGAAACAGGGCCACCGCCTGCTCGTTGGCCGCATTGAGCACGGCTGTCATTGAGCCTCCAGCCCGTCCAGCTTCGTAGGCCAGATTAATACAGGGATATTTAGCATGGTCAGGTTCTTTAAATGTCAGCGTAGCCAGCTGAGCCAGATCCAGCGGTTTCCAGTCAGTAAAAATGCGCTCCGGCCAGGAGATCGCATAGAGCAGCGGCAGCCGCATATCGGGCCAGCCCAGCTGCGCCAGCATCGACGTATCCTGGGTTTCTATGAGTGAATGGATAATGCTTTGGGGATGAATCAGCGTATCGATGTGGTCATAGTCCATGCCAAATAGATAGTGGGCTTCGATCACCTCTAGCCCCTTATTCATCATGGTGGCGGAGTCTACGGTAATCTTGCGACCCATGGACCAGTTGGGATGCTTGATGGCATCTGAAACGGTGACATCCTTGAGCTGCTCAACGGGCCAGTCACGGAAGGCACCGCCGGACGCGGTCAGAATAATGCGACGCAGACCGCCTTCAGGTAACCCCTGTAGACATTGGAAAATAGCGGAGTGCTCGGAGTCGGCAGGCAGCAGTTTCACCCCGTGCTTTTCGACGAGGGGCAGCACCACCGGCCCCCCGGCAATTAGGGTTTCTTTATTGGCTAGGGCAATGTCTTTACCTGCTTCAATAGCGGCGATGGTGGGCAAAAGCCCTGCACAGCCGACAATGCCCGTGACTACCGCTTCGGCGTCACCATAGCGGGCTACTTCGACAATGCCGTCTGCGCCAGCCAAAATCTGTGGCTGCGGATCCACATCCGTCAGAGCCGCTTTTAGCTCAGCCAGCTTGCTTTCATCACGGATAGCGACAATCTCGGGCTTAAACTGGCGCACCTGCTCAGCTAGCAGCGTCACGTTACGGCCTGCGGCAATGCCCACTAAACGAAACTTGTCCGGATGGTGCTCGACAATATCAAGGGTTTGGGTGCCGATGGAGCCAGTTGAACCAAGCAGAGTGATTGCCTTCACGGGAATTGCCTATTGCTAACGGTTGACAGCTGGCCGTCTTGGCCCGCCCTAGTTTAACTATAGATTCTTAACGTCTTTTCACAAAATCTTAGGATTTTGCAATAAGTGGTAGGGAACAGAAATCACGACCATAATTGATGTAAGGAGACGCTAGCTCAATCGTCCTAAAATTATGGAAGCCTTTTCACCCATATCACCCCAGTGGACCGAGTCTGCTACCCACGCCCTGACATTTTGCTGCCCACGCTGTAATGAGCCTGCCGCTGCGGCTACTGCCGTCTGGATCAACCGTCGTGCCCCGGTTTATACCCATAATCACAAGCGTAAATGGCAAGAATTTTATCAATGTGAATGTGGTACGGCTTGGTGGGCATGGAGTAGCGATCGCCCGCCTAACCCCTGGCAGGTGAATGATGAGACTGAGGACGTGCCATCATTGGATCCGCTGTTAGATCCACTAACGGGGTTGGAGGATAGTTGGGGTAGTTTGGAGCCGTAGGGCTGGGGATAAGATCCAAAAATTATGCTGGAGAGACGTTCCATGGAACGTCTGTACACTAAAAAATTAGTGCAACGTCTGTACGTTCATGGCCGTTATCGTATTTGGCAGTCTCAATATGGACCTGATGGCCCAAGTGCCGCGTTTGCCCCAGGCAGGCGAAACGGTATTGGGTACCGGATTTACGACGGTCCCTGGAGGTAAAGGAGCCAATCAAGCGGTGGCGGCTGCTCGCCTGGGGGTGCCGACAATTATGGTGGGGCGAGTCGGTGACGATAGCTTTGGGCCGCTGCTGTGCGATAGTCTCCGAACAGTTGGTGTGACGACCGATGGTGTGCTGGCTGGCTCAGGCCCCTCTGGGGTGGCGCTGATCAGCGTCGATGAGCTGGGTGAAAACCAAATCGTGGTTGTCCCTGGGGCCAATGGCAAAGTGGATACGACGGATGTGGAACGCTTGCCGTTAGATAATGCACTCTCAGAACCCTCAATTTTGCTCATGCAGTTTGAGATTCCGCTAGAGGCGGTGATGGCAGCGGCAGCACAAGCTCACGGTGCAGATGTCTGTGTGATAGTTGATCCGGCTCCAGCTCACCCAAAGCTGCCGTCGGAGTTTTACAGACTAGTCGATATTTTGACCCCTAATCAGACCGAAGCGTCTCAGCTGACGGGGCTAAAGGTCAGTAGTGTGACCACGGCCATGGAAGCCGCTCAGGTGCTGCGGCAGCGGGGTACGTCAACAGTGATTGTCAAACTGGGTTCTCAGGGGGCTGTGGTGGTGTCCAACTCCGAAGTGTTTCATGTGCCTGCTTTTGAAGTAGAGGCGGTGGATACGGTGGCGGCAGGGGATGCTTTTAACGGAGGTCTGGCGGTTGCTCTGTGGGAAGGAAAATCATTGCGTGAGGCGGTGGAGTGGGCCAGTGCCGTTGCGGCCCTATCGGTGATGAAATCTGGGGCACAGCCGTCGATGCCCCCACGGGAAGCGGTGGAGACCTTTTTGCTGGGCCATTCAGGTAGTTTATTGGCTTGATACTCTAGACTGGGTTAGTAATGCCTGTCATTAAGCTCCCCTGCGCTTCAATGCCCTCAAATCAACCGGATGTCATTTTTTTGGTGCTCGACACTCAGCGTGTGGATCGCCTGTCATGTTACGGCTATGAGCAGCCGACGTCACCAAATATTGATGCGTTTGCAGCCGGAGCGACGCGGTTTAAGGTTGCGATCGCACCCGGCCAGTGGACCATCCCCTCCCATGCGTCCATGTTCACCGGGCTGTATCCCTCCCAACACCAGATGCAGCAGTCCTATTCCGTCATGCCACCCCACCTCAAAACCCTGGCAGAACGGTTGCAAGATGGCGGCTATTACACCGCCGCATTTTGCAATAACCCGCTAGTGGGGGTGATCAACAATGGCCTCAGGCGCGGTTTTTACAGCTTTCTCAACTACAGCGGTCTGCTCAGCTCCAAACCGAACCAAGCCGGTATCCCTTCCAGCTTTTTAGACAAATACCGCCAGGTTTTTAAGCGCATCCTGGCCAATGCCCTCAACAAAGTGCAAGACGCCTTTGCCCGTTCCGACTGGCTGTTGTCGCTGTCCTTTACACCGCTGATGGTGCCCCTGTGGCAAACCGCCCTCAGCTTTAAAGGCAACACCCGCAAGTCCTTGGATGATGCTGCCAAGCTGTTGATTGAGCGCAAAGGTGTTGAGGCCGACCAGCCTGTGTTCACCTTTATCAACCTGATGGGCACCCACATGCCCTATCATCCCCCCCGCGAGTTCATTGAGAAATTCGCCCCCAATGTACTGAAAGACCGCGATGCTCAGACCTATCTGCGCCGCTTTAATAGCGATGTGTACGGCTGGCTCGCTCCTCTCATGGGAGCCCTAGGCGATCAGCAAAAAGATACCCTCGATGGCATGTACGATGCCGAGGTGGCTGCTCAGGATGTGCAGGTGGGTCAGTTTTTAGACCAGCTAAAACGCTCAGGTCGTTTGGACAATACCTATGTTGTTGTCTGCGCCGACCATGGCGAACATTTAGGCGAGAAACAGCTGATCGGCCACAGCCTTTCTATCTATAATGAGCTGGTGCAGGTGCCGCTGATCATTCACGACCCCAGCGACAGCATTGAGCGCGAGACCGTTCGTGATGATGTGGTTTCCACCCGTTGTTTGTTCCACACGGTTCTGTCAGCAGTAGGTCTGGCCACCCCAGAAGAATCTGAACTCAGCCTGGAACACCAAGATTCCAGTGAGACTCTCGAAGCTGTTGATCCGGATCGCTGCGTATATGCCGAGGCCGTTCCCCCACAGAATGTTCTCAACCTGATCCAAAGACGTCAGCCAGAACTGGTGTCTCAGCATGCCTGCGATCAGACCCGGCGAGCCGTGTGGGTCGGCAACCATAAGCTCATTGAGACCGACCAAAACCCACCAGAGCTTTACGATGTGCAAGATGACCCCAACGAGAGTCTAGACCTCAGCGAGATTTTTCCTGAAATGGTGGAATCTTTGCACGATTCTCTCTCAGCCTTTAGCCAGGACGCCGAAGAGCACCAGGCCCTCTACTCCCAGGCTCGTGCCACCGGGTTTGATGACCCAGAAGTGCGTCGCCGTCTCAAAGACCTTGGATATCTAGAAGAATAATCGCGAATAGCTATGTATCCCCCCGTAGATCCGACGATTGTAGAATTTGGCCCCTTTGCCCTGCGCTGGTATGGTTTGCTGATGGCTACGGCTGTCATTACCGGCTCCTGGTTTGCCACTAAGGAGATCGAACGCCGTGGCAAGAACCCCGAAGACTTTTGGGACATGCTGATCTGGGTGCTGATTCCCGCCTTTATCGGTGCGCGTCTCTACTATGTGTTTGTCCAGTCCAGTGACACGGCCTACTATCTCCAAAATCCGGGTCAGATCCTCCAGATTTGGGGGGGCGGCATTCACATTTTTGGTGCGTTTATCTTTGGTGGCATTGCCCTCTGGCTATTTACTAAGATCCGCCGTTTGCCCACGCTGCTTTATCTAGATGCGGCGGCAGTGGGGCTGCCCATTGCCCAGGCCATTGGCCGCTGGGGAAACTTTATCAATCAAGAACTTTACGGTCCGCCCACAAATTGGCCCTTTGGTTTACAAATTGACCCACGGCATCGCTTAGTCCCCTACAACGATTTGACCGCCTATCCAGAATCCACCCGCTTCCATGCTTTGTTCCTGTATGAATCCGTGTGGAACTTTCTTGGTTTTTTCGTACTTTACTGGGTCTCAAAACGATTTGGCAGACAGCTAAGACCCGGTGATTTGTCGCTGTTATATTTGGTGTGGTATCCCTTTGGTCGGTTCTTTATTGAATTTCTAAGAACAGATTCGTGGTTCTTTCCTGGAACGCCGTTTAATGTGGTACACATTCTATCGCTGGTGGCGGTTGTAGGTGCGATCGCAACGCTAGTATTACGGCGACGGTTGGGTCCTGTTGCCAATAGCAATTCTTAATTTGCTGGGTTATCATCTCTGTTGCCTCTTCTTCTGCCATGCCTCCCTCGCCTCGTCTCATCATCATCGGCCTTGACTGCATGGAGCCATCCCTCGTTTTTGAGAAATGGCGAGATGATTTACCCAATCTCTCTCGGCTCATGTCCCAAGGCAGCTATGGTCGCTTAGAAAGCTCAATTCCAGCGATTACGGTACCTGCCTGGAGCTGCATGATGACCGGTCGAGATCCTGGGGAGCTAGGCATCTATGGGTTTCGTAATCGAGCAACGCGAGCGTATCAAAACATGACCATTGCCGATGGTCGGGCCGTGCGGTTTCCGCGACTGTGGGACTACTTGGGCAAGGCTGGGTGGAATGTGGCGGCCCTAAGCGTACCGGGGACATCGCCCCCCTATGAGGTGAATGGTTCCATGGTGTCTTGTTTTCTGACACCAAGCCCCCAGGTCACCTTTACCCATCCGCCAGAGTTAGGCGACCAGATCCGCAACTGGATGCCTGATTTTATGATGGATGTGCCTGAGTTTCGTTCAGAGGACAAGGCGGAGATTCTCTCAAATATCCATAAGCTGTGCGATCAGCGGTTCACCCTGGCAGAAAAGCTGATTGTTCAAGACCAGCCCGACTTTCTCATGCTGGTGGATATGGGTGTGGACCGTATTCACCACGCCTTTTGGAAACCCATGGATCCGCGTCACCCTGACTATACGCCGGATATGCCATTCTCTGCGGCGATCCATGATTATTACTGCCATGTCGACGAGCGGGTGGGACAGCTGTTGGCCCAGTGCGATGAGGACACTGCTGTGCTGGTGGTGTCAGACCATGGAGCGCAGCCGCTGATGGGGGGGATTTGCATCAATGAATGGCTGATGGATAAGGGGTATCTGACACTGAAGGAGAAACCGAGTGAACCGACTGCCCTGGATAAAGTAGAGGTAGATTGGGAGAAAACTAAGGTGTGGGGTGCGGGAGGCTACTATGCCAGAATCTTTTTGAATATCCAGGGAAGAGAACCCCAGGGAGTGATCCCACTGCGAGAGTTTAAGGCCTTTCGTGAGCAGCTAATTGCAGAGTTAGAATCGATTACGTATCCCGACGGTGCGCCCATGGAGGTAAAAGCCTATGTGCCCCAGGAGACTTATAGAAAAGTGCGGGGCATGGCACCGGATTTGTTAGTGTATTTTGACTGGCTGGCGTGGCGGTCGGTGGGCAGTGTGGGCACTGGGGAGCTGTATGCCAAGGGGAATGATACGGGGCCGGACGATGCGAACCATGCTCAGTATGGGCTAATGATTTTCCATGACCCGAAGCAGCCTAAGGGGGGACAAGTATTAGAGCATGCCCAGCTATATGATATTACGCCGACCCTGCTGAAGCGTTATGGCGTGGATGGTCCTGTTGATTTGCGGGGTAAGGTTTTGGCTGTGTAACTGAGAGCACTCCTGAGAACAGCCCTCAAAAATAGTGCGTTTGTACTTTTTGTTCCTCGGTTATTATGGGGGCGTACCCTGATGCCTTGTTCGGATGGATAGCGCTGCCACGATTCCAGACACGATTCCCGAAATACTGCCAGGGATTGAGCTTAGCGAGGAGCAGTGGGCAGCACTGCAGGCGATTGAGGAGTTTTTACAAAGTCCATCCAAGCTGTATTTGCTAACGGGCTATGCGGGCACGGGCAAAACTACCCTATTGCAGGCTTTGGTGACTTATCTGCGGGACCAGGACTGTGACTGGCCTATTGTGCTTACGGCCTTTAGCAATAAGGCTACCAAGGTCCTCAAAACCATGTCAGCCCAGTGGGATCTCAAGGATGTGGAGTCGGTTACCTGCTGTCGGCTGCTGGGGTTAAAACCTGTGATCGATACGGGCAGCGGCGAGCAGATTTTTAAGTCGGTGAGCGATCAGCATAATCAGGTGCCAGACTATCGCCTGGTGATTGTGGACGAATGCTCCATGCTTAACCAGGAGATGTGGAAACTTCTGGTGGAGGCGATTTCACGGTTAGATATTCCCACCCAGATGCTATTTGTGGGCGATCCGGCACAGCTACCGCCGGTAAATGAAACCGAGTCCTGCTGCTTTAGTCAGATTATGCATCAGTCATCGCTGTCCCAGGTGATCCGCTATGGCGGTGCGATTGGTGTGGTTGCCGATGATATTCGCCGGAATATTGAGCGATCGCAACTGCCCAGCTATGAAAGTGATGTGAATTGCGATCGCACCGAAGGTTTTTTTGTTCTCCCCAAGTATCCCTGGCGTGATGTCCTGATCCGCGCTTTCACCTGTGATAAGTACAAGGCTGACCCTAACTACGTCAGGGTACTTGCCTATACAAATCAGCGTGTCAAAACCCTGAATCGTATGATCCGTCAGGCCATCTACGGTGATGACTTAGAACAGTTTGTGCCAGGAGAGAGACTCATTGCCAACAACCCTTGCCTTGAAGAAGGCGGCATTATTCTACAAACCTCAGAAGAGTGTGAAGTGTTGGAGGTAAAGCCGGGCAAGATCGAAGGTATGCCCGTATGGCAGCTGGTCGTTTATACAGAGGAGGGTAAATTTCAGGATCTGAATGTGTTGCAAGAAGTCAGCATGCCCGACTATGAAAGGCGCTCACAGGACTATGCAACCAATAAACAGTGGGAGATTTTTTGGGAGTTTCGGCAACAGTTTCATGACGTTAACTATGCCTATAGTCTGACAGTCCACAAAAGCCAGGGATCTACCTTTCAGGATGTATTTATTGATTTGCCAGATTTGATGAGAAATTCAAAAGTGATTGAGAGAAATCAGCTGTGCTATGTGGCGTTTACCCGAGCTGCCAAGCGAGTGTTTATCTACCAGTAGACAGGTTCTCTTGTGGTCACTCTGTGACTTAATCAGTCAACCAATCGGCCAACCAATCGTCTAAAAAATCAGCAACAGCTTTGGCTTCATAGCTAGGTAGCTCATCATTGCCGGGGACAACCTTGACCCTTACACTGGCGGCAGCTGCCATCGTAAACGCCTGGGTCAGCTGTTGGCTGGTGTTCCCTGCACCGTCTCCCTGAAGGACCACCATGGGTATTGATAGTGTTGCTAGTTGAGGCCCTACAATTTCAGCTTCTATATCCTTACGCCGCCGCTGAAATAACAGCCGACAGGCCGCAGGGTAGCGTCTGAGCCGTTGTCTCAGGTGATAGTTTTGCAGCCATGGGGGCGTTTGTCCTGGAGCTGCTTGGCGCACAAATGGTTTTGTGATCGATAGCCACAACCCCCCTAAAGGACTGGCTAGCCAACGTGAACGTCGCCAGCGTTTTGGCTCATAGCCCAAACCCTCCGGTTCTAGGACGCAGAGTCCCTTAACACGTTCTGGATATTGCAGAGCAAAGCGAGTGGCCACCCAAGCACCTAACGAATGCCCTACCAAGACAACTGACTCTAGCCGCAGAGAGTCTAAAAGCTCGGCCAGAGTATTGACCTGCATAGCAATAGACTGGATGGACTTATCTTTGATCCGCTGAGATTCGCCAAACCCTATGAGGTCAGGAGCTAAGCAATGATACTGATGCCCCAGCAGGGGTAGGACATCACTCCACTGATCGCCGTCATGCCACGAGCCGTGCAGTAAAACCACCGTTTGACCCCGACCGATCTCTCGCCAAAATACCTGGCCATGTTTGAGCTTACGGCGCAGATTACGAATAGGTAAGCTCGTTTTAGGCCAAAACAGTGGCTCCATTAAAGTAGTCCTGTAGCTGCTGATCGTGATCGTGGGCTAGGTTACCACGGGGAATGGCTTCCATCGTAAATGCCTCAATTCTCATGACCTCAGCCTTATCTCGGATAAAAAAATTACCATCCACATAGGCTTCGAGGGCCACACAGGCCGAATGAAAGCGCGGGTCTCGTTCCGGGTGGGAATAGACCCCCACCAGGCGACCCATATTGAGTACATCCAAACCTGTTTCTTCCAGCAGTTCCCGTTTCGCAGCGGTGGCAATATCTTCACCCCAGTCCACTAAACCACCGGGCAGCCCCCAACGACCGCTATCACGGCGCTGGATCAGGACAATCCGGCCATCGGGCAAAATAGGAATCACACAGGTACCCACCAGCGGTCGCTTCAACAGCAATCCCAACAGGGTACGTACCGGTCGCCAGAATTGTGGCATGGTCTAAAGCTCGTCGAGTTCAGCAAGGAGTTCAACCGGATGTTTCTCCGCTTTTACCTTGCGATAGATCTTTTCCAGGGTACCGTCTGGACCGATCACAAAGGTACTGCGGCTAATACCCATATATTCCTTACCCATGAACTTCTTCAGTCCGTAACTCCCGTAGGCGGTGGCTACTTCTGCCCCCTCGTCCACCAACAGTGGGAAGGGTAAATTGTGCTTATTGATAAATTTTTGGTGGGATTTAGCGTCGTCCGCACTGACGCCAAGCACCACGACATCTTTGGCCTGATAAGCCTCGTAGTTATCGCGAAACGCACAGGCTTCTTTGGTACACCCAGGAGTACTATCCCTAGGATAGAAATATAGAACTACGCGTTTACCTTTCAGTTCCGCCAAGCTGACAGTATTTCCGTCTGCATCAGCCAAACTAAAATCGGGAGCCGGATTGCCAACTTGCAATGTCATTTGATCTTAAAAGCTTACTCGCCAAGATTGCTCTTACGATTGTATACCCTCTGGCTATTGAGGTATGGCTAGGGCAGATCGGTATGACCCATGAGGTAGCGATCGCACTCCCGCGCCACTCCACGACCTTCGTTAAAGGCCCATACCACCAGGCTTTGCCCCCGGCGGCAGTCACCCGCTGCAAACACCCCAGGAATGCTGGTCGTGTACTGCTCAAACTCCGCTTGGATATTGCTGCGGCCATCCTGCTCCAGACCAAGGGCATCGATCAGCGGCTGCTCTGGTCCCAGGAATCCCATGGCTAGCAGCACCAGCTGGGTGGGAATGACCCGCTCAGACCCGGCAATTTTCTGCATTTGGAAGCGACCGTTTTCATCCTTTTCCCAGGCCACATCTACCACATGGACCGCTTTGACATGGCCATTGTCATCGGCTTCAAACTTAGTGGCCGTCGATAGATATGCCCGAGGGTCGCCACCAAACTTAGCCGCCGCTTCTTCCTGACCGTAGTCCATCCGATAAACCTTGGGCCATTCGGGCCAGGGATTATTCGGTGCCCGCTCCTCGGGAGGCTTAGGCATAATTTCCAGCTGGGTCAGACTGGTACAGCCATGGCGAATGGAGGTACCCACACAGTCAGTACCCGTATCGCCGCCGCCAATAATCACCACATCTTTGCCTTCAGCGGAAATAACCCGATCATTCTGCGTCGGATCGATCACCGCCTGGGTGTTTTTGGTCAAAAACTCCATGGCAAAGTGAATGCCCTGAGACTCGCGACCCTCAATTGGTAGGTCACGGGGTCGAGTCGCTCCAGTGCAAAGCACCACCGCGTCGTATTCTTTGACCAGAGTTTCTGCGGGCAAGTCCTTACCAATCTCGGTATTGCAAATGAAGCGCACGCCCTCCTGCTCAAGCAGCTTCAGACGGCGCAGCACCACAGCTTCTTTTTCCAGCTTCATGTTGGGAATGCCGTACATCAGCAGCCCACCGGGACGGTCAGCCCGCTCATATACGGTCACCAAATGACCGGCCTTATTTAACTGAGCCGCTGCCGATAGCCCCGCTGGGCCAGAGCCGACAACAGCCACTGTTTTTCCGGTGCGTTTGGCCGGGGGCTCGGCCACCACCCAGCCTTCCTCCCAGCCCTTGTCGATGATGGCATGCTCAATATTTTTAATCGTCACGGGTGGATTATGAATCCCTAGCACGCAGGCGCCTTCACAGGGGGCAGGGCACACCCGTCCGGTAAACTCCGGAAAGTTGTTGGTTTTATGCAGCCGGTCTAGCGCTTCTTTCCAGAGACCCCGGTACACCAAATCATTCCACTCGGGAATGAGATTGTTGATGGGACAACCGCTGGCCATGCGGTTGATGGTATTGCCCGTATGACAAAAAGGGGTGCCGCAGTCCATACAGCGAGCTGTTTGGTTACGCAGCTTTTCGTCGGGTAAAGGCGTATGAAACTCTTGCCAGTGGTGAATCCGCATCAGCGGCGAGACATCGGGCGCAATTTCGCGGGTGTATTCGAGAAAGCCTGTTGGTTTGCCCATGGAGAAGTTTGAAGTGTTTTGAATGATAAATGATGGATAGGTGGGCGATGCCCGCCAAATTGCTAGTTGCCTGCGACTCGGGCAACGTCCTTGATGTTGGCCTCAAACGCTGCTGAGAGAGCGTCATCGCCGCTGAGGCCGTCTTGTAGAGCCTGTCGCAGCGATTGAATCACACGCTTGTAATCGCGGGGAATGACCTTGACAAACTTAGGCAAGAAACCTTCCCAGTCATCAAGCACTTCTTTAGCCTTACGACTGCCGGTGTACTCATGATGTTTAGCAATCATTTCTTTGAGATCGTTAATCTCCTCGGCTTCCACGAGACTTTCTAAATCAACCATCTCGGGATTACAGCGCGTGGCAAAATCTCCAGCCTCATCGAGCACATAGGCAATACCGCCGCTCATACCTGCCGCAAAGTTACGCCCGGTCATACCCAGGACAACAACTTTACCACCGGTCATATATTCACAGCCATGATCCCCCACGGCCTCCACCACAGTATTCACCCCTGAGTTACGCACACCGAAGCGCTCTCCAGCCATGCCACAGATATAGGCTTCACCACCGGTTGCGCCATAGAAGGCCACGTTACCGATAATAATGTTGTCTTCAGGTACAAACGTGGATGCTTTCGGTGGATAAACAATCAGCTTGCCGCCGCTTAATCCTTTCCCTAAGTAGTCGTTGCCATCCCCTTCTAGCTCGAGGGTGACACCCGCTGGGACAAAGGCTCCAAAGCTTTGCCCGGCACTTCCCTGGAAGGTGAGATGCACCGTATCCTCTGGAAGACCGTCCCAGTGTTGCTTAGTAATCTCATTGCCGAGAATGGTGCCCACTACCCGGTTGATATTGCAAATAGGCAAGGTGGCACTGACCTTCTCCCCATTCTCAATAGCAGGCTTACACAGATCCAACAGGGTGGTGATATCTAAAGACTTATCCAGTCCATGGTCTTGGGGAATCTGACAGTAGCGACCCACCGAATCGTCCACCTGAGGCTGAGCCAGAATCTTGGAGAGATCCACACCCTTGGCCTTCCAGTGATTCACCGCTGACTGCACATTTAACCAGTCGGTATGGCCCACCAGCTCATCAAAGGTGCGTACCCCTAGCTGGGCCATAATCTCCCGCACATCCTGGGCAATGAACTGCATAAAGTTCACCACATGGTCCGGATCGCCCACAAAGCTCTTCCGCAAAACCGGATCTTGAGTGGCAATACCCGCCGGGCAGGTGTTCTTTTGGCAAACACGCATCATAATGCAGCCTAGAGACACAAGAGGAGCTGTGGAGAACCCAAACTCTTCTGCTCCGAGTAGAGCCGCCATGACAACATCACGTCCTGTTTTCATCTGACCATCGGTTTCAACGACAATCCGGCTACGCAGGTTGTTGAGCACCAGGGTTTGATGAGTTTCTGCTAGACCCAATTCCCAGGGCAGCCCCGCATGTTTGATGGAGGTTTGAGGCGACGCGCCTGTACCGCCGTCAAATCCAGAGACCAAGACCACATCAGCGTGGGCCTTGGCAACACCAGCGGCAATGGTGCCAACACCGACTTCAGACACCAGCTTGACGTTGATGCGAGCGCTGCGATTCGCGTTCTTTAGATCATGAATCAGCTCAGCGAGATCCTCAATAGAGTAAATATCGTGGTGGGGCGGCGGCGAAATCAGACCCACCCCTGGAGTGGAGTGACGCACTTTGGCAATCCACGGGTAGACCTTTTTCCCTGGCAGCTGTCCTCCCTCACCCGGCTTCGCGCCCTGGGCCATTTTGATCTGGATCTCTTTGGCCTGCGACAGGTAGAGGCTGGTGACGCCAAAGCGCCCTGAAGCCACCTGTTTGATGGCGCTGTTTTTTGAGTCGCCCCGCTCGTTGGTCCAGGTAAACCGCTCGGGATCTTCTCCACCTTCTCCAGTGTTGGATTTGCCGCCAATGCGGTTCATGGCGATAGCCAGGGATTCGTGCGCTTCTTTAGAAATAGAGCCGTAGCTCATCGCACCTGTTTTAAACCGGCGAGTAATGGCCTCAACGGGTTCTACTTCGTCAATGGGAATTGGCTGCCGTGCTTTGAAATCTAACAGTCCCCGCAGGGTAAAGTGCTGCTTACTCTGGTCGTTGACCAGGTTGGCATAGTGCTGATAGGTTTTGTAGTCGCCCGAGCGCACGGCCTGCTGCAGCGTATGGATCGTGTCTGGGTTGAACAGGTGAGCTTCGCCGTCCTTGCGCCACTGGTAGTTACCGCCAACGTCTAGGACAGGAATATCGCCCCGTTCTGCAAAGCCGTGACCGTGACGCATCATCGCTTCCTGGGCAATCACGTCTAAGCCGATCCCCTCAATGCGCGAGGCGGTGCGGGTAAAGTACTGGTCGATTACGCTTTGGTTGAGACCGATGGCTTCAAAAATCTGGGCTCCCCGATAGCTTTGTAGCGTTGAAATGCCGATCTTTGAGGCGATCTTAATGGTGCCTTTGGTGACGGCTTTGATGTAATTCTTGTAGGCATCTTCAGGCTGAATGTCCACCAGCATGCCATCGGCGATCATGTCTTTGAGGGTTTCAAAGGCAAGATAAGGGTTAATGGCGCTGCAGCCATAGCCGAGCAGTACGGCAAAGTGATGCACTTCTCTCGGTTCGCCAGATTCAAGAATGATGCCGACACGGGTGCGGGTACCGTTGCGAATGAGGTGGTGGTGTAGCCCTGAGACGGCTAAAAGAGCTGGAATTGGGGCATGGTCAGCGTCCATGCCACGGTCGGACAGGATGATCAGATT
>NZ_JADEXP010000101.1 GCF_015207065.1 Leptolyngbya cf. ectocarpi LEGE 11479
CCCCGCGAGGGGACGGAAACCCTTGTTATTACGGGTAAAACTACCCCAGATCGTTCAAAATCCATTACCCCGCGAGGGGACGGAAACCCTAGACTTAACCTAGATGACCATTAATTGTCATCTAGTTCAAAATCCATTACCCCGCGAGGGGACGGAAACTAGAGCCGCTGATCAGAATCAGCCCACCCCATCGTTCAAAATCCATTACCCCGCGAGGGGACGGAAACAGCAGCCAATACCAAACACTGCAGCGACTTGAAGCGTTCAAAATCCATTACCCCGCGAGGGGACGGAAACAATTCCCGTCGCTTAACACCGTTATAGAGCAGCTTTGGGTTCAAAATCCATTACCCCGCGAGGGGACGGAAACCAACAAGAAGAAGCTGAGCGCGCCCGTGAAGAGCAACGTTCAAAATCCATTGCCCCGCGAGGGGACGGAAACATTGATAAAACTCTCACTTCTACATCAGTAGACTGAACCGTTCAAAATCCATTACCCCGCGAGGGGACGGAAACCTAGCGCCAGTGCTACAATGCCGAGCAGTAAGTAGGTGTTCAAAATCCATTACCCCGCGAGGGGACGGAAACCTAGCGCCAGTGCTACAATGCCGAGCAGTAAGTAGGTGTTCAAAATCCATTACCCCGCGAGGGGACGGAAACATGGAATATTGCCCCATTCGTACCTTTACTCACTAGTTCAAAATCCATTACCCCGCGAGGGGACGGAAACAGACCGAAGTTGCGAGTTGCGTTTTTCATGATGTTGTTCAAAATCCATTACCCCGCGAGGGGACGGAAACCCAGCTATCATCATTACCAAAAGAAAAGAGAGCAAAGTTCAAATTCTATTACCCCGTGAGGGGACGGAAACACAACAAACTGGGCAGTTCGGTGAGAACCAAGCAGTTGTTCAAATTCCATTACCCCGCGAGGGGACGGAAACAGAAGAGAAAGCAGAAATAGAAATGATGAACGATGAATTAAACTCGCCTTTAATTCCACTGACTAGAGTGAGATTAAACACGGATTACTTCATCATTCATAGTTCCTCGTTCATCATTCATCTCATACTGCCCTAACTCCTCCGCTGCCTCAGTCCGCATCCGCCGCCGCAGCTCTAAAGGCGCAATCACCTCCCCCTTAGGCCGCCAATCTCGCAACCGCATCACAATATTAATATCCCCCAAACGCACCCACGCCTGATAATAAGCATCCTGCGGATTTAACCGAGCCAAAATATCCAAAACTTCCACCTGTTCATTAGCGTCCCCTATCTCCTGCTTTACCAATTTTGGCAATGCCCCATAATCAATCGACTGGAAAGTAGAGTGCCGCTCAGTCTGATCCACATACCACCGCGCAAACTCAGACGGAAATCGCATAATCAACAACCGTCGGGGTAAGTAAAAATTAAACCCCCAGGCCTCATCCAAGGCAGCACTCACCTGCTCCGATGTCGGCAACTGTCCCGTACGCCGCATCTCCCGCAGAGACTCTGGCACCTGTGGAGCCCCCCAGGCAAACACCCTTAACCGAGGCGACGCAATCCGATCCAGACGATAATTATGCCAACCAAACACACCCGCAGGCTCATCGCCATAGGCACTGAGATACTTAGCCCGCCGAGAATAGTGCAAACATACCGGATAGACCGTAATCGGCACAGCCTCATTTGCACTAATCCAATAGTCAAACCGAATGACACCGCCCCCACTGCGCCATAGCTGTTCGATTTGCTCTTGTAGAGTATCCACATGCTCCTGCATTTCCCCCGATAGAATGTAATCCAAATGGATAAAGATTCGCTGCTCTGGCTCTCGGGTGGTAACCGGCTGTGGGCTCGTCAGCTGCTCCCATAGCGACTGTACAATGACATGCAAATTAGGCTGTACAAACGAGATGGATTCTAGCGATCGCAATACCTCCCACGTCTGCGCCACCGACAAATTCCCCAGCGGCAGCGGCGGCTGACCAGCCAATGGCCAATCATGGGGGGCCACCGTACAAAAGCGCCCCTTTCCCTCTCCAGTCAGCCACCCCAGCTCCACCAAATGGGATAGATCATCTCGAATCGAACGATGAACAGTGGCAAATGGACAGCTCTCTAAAGCTGTTTCTATCGCGTCGTTGGTCAGATCGCTCAGGCCTATGATCTCCTGCTGCCAATCTGCTAACGAAAATGCAGGATTACTATCCACTAACCAGGTTGTCAGCGTTCTCTGACAACAACAGTTAAAGTCGCAGTTTTGAGTCAGCTCCGCCACCTTAGCCGTTTCACTGTGCCCATGGGTTTGAGCAAATAGGAGATCGCGCAAATCACCATAGCGAAACGGCTGTGGCAGCTGCTGTGCCCAAGCGTCAGGGCCATAAAGCCGGTATAGCAATACCCACAGACGCACCGCCCGCTGGAGCCGCTCCGCTAATCGTCCCTTAGCTAACCCATGCAGTAGTTTGGGCGTAGGTAGGTAGTTGAATACCATTGAAACCTTAACGAAAGCTTGTTTTGAAGACCCCTCTTCTAAAGTGTATGCATAATTAGCAAAAGGAAACCATATAGCGAAATTAGTGGTAAAAAACCACAGTGCATCTGCTATATCCCAATGATTCAAAAATTCTGCGTTTCCACATCTAACGTTTGCCTTTGGAGAATTGCCTGTGGCCGATGCTTCAATTCAACTGTCGCTGAGCCATCATGAAACGACCCAGGGACTGGCCTATCAGCTAATAACTATTGAGTTGGTGAGTTGCGATCGCATCATAGAACCCAAAAACCTAGCAACGTTGCGTTTGCCTATTGGTCTGGATCCGCGTAAAGGTGTAGTACTCTCCGGGCGTGCCCCTGTGTGGTTATACACTTACCTGGTTCATGAGTGCCATCCTACGGTATGGGTGGCTTGTTTTGACCCACGTTTGGGGGCAGTTGTTGCCACAACCCATTCCAAATTAGTCAGCATAGGTCAGGTGATTCCTCTGGATGAACTAAACCTCGAACTTTCATTTATCGGCTCCAACCAGTTGGGTCCTGCACTGCTAGTGGTAGGGCCACCCGATAGTGGCAAGAGCGTATTGTCTCACCAACTATTTGTGACATTGGTTAAAGACGATCCGGATATCTATCTACAACGGGCGCACTGGGACGGAGAAGGTAACTGGATTTTGGAACTGCCCGAAAACGCGGCTGAGCGGGAGGCATTCAAATTGGCCAATAAAGGAACTCTAACCGAGCGATTTTTCCCTTATCAGGGACAGGCGATTCGTAATCTGCGCCAGCAAAAGACCTTAGTCATTGTCGATGCAGGTGGGATGGTACAACTTGAAAAGCAAGCGGTTTTAGACGCTTGTACTCATTATTTGATTATTAGTTCAAAGCCTGAAGAAATTGAGCCCTGGCACAAATTTTGTAGAAATCAAGGAAACTTACAGCCAGTTGCTGTAATCCACAGCACTTTGGACTCTAAGGACCAAATTTTACGCCATGAACCATTTTTAGAGCTGCGTTGTGGTCCATGGGTTCAGGGAGAAAGAACAGTAGTACCAAGGTTGCTACTAGAAAGGATAAAGAGTCTGGTTGCCAAACACTTATTTCAAGCTATTGATTTTCTACTGCCCACAATCATTAATCGACCACAATGCCTGACAACAACCTGAAGTCGGATACTCGGATTAAACGAGATATTCAGATTGCGATCGCATGGTGCTTAACCTGGACTCCCAATAACCCCGATCTTAAATCGTTACACCAAGCTCTAGCAGAAGGGAAAGATCCTGAGGATGCCTCATTTCCTCAAAATGAGGCTTTTCAAGCGGCACTAACACAAGCCCAAAAATTAGATACTCTTCAACACCCAGAGACAAAGGATGCTTTGGAAGAGTTAATCCAACAGTCAGAGTATGAAAAGCTTTGGAATACCAAAATTGGTCTAGTTTATGGCGGTGTTACCAAGGTTAAGAGCTATGTGTTTGAGTCAGCAGACCTGCAAGAAATCCGTGGTGCCTCAGGACTGCTGGACCGAATTAATCTAGTTGACTTACCTGCCTTTTTCCATGCAGAGCAGTCAGAAGATATTCGCTTCGAAGCTTGTGCTAATGCACCAATCTACTGCCGTGATGTCGTTCGTAGAGATTGGTTAGAACAAGAATTCTCCGAACTATCTACTGCACTAATCCCTCAATTGATTATCTACTCTACAGGGGGAAATATCCTTGCTTTTTGTCCAGCTCAAGTAGTAGATCAGTTGGCTAATGCTATTGAAAAACGCTATACAACAGAAACCTTAACAGCTAACTCTTGTGCAGTGGGAGAGGCATTTAGTCCCTTAGAAATTCGTTTAGGGGTTCTGCAAGATCCAATTTCTCAAACCTTGTGGATAGATGAATTAGCAACCCAAGCAGATAACCCTGCGCTTCAGGCAGCTTTTGATTTTAAGCCTGGAGCAACAAAAGGAAAAATTCACGAGGCATTTGAACAATGCAAAACCTTTAGTGAACTCACCGGCAAACTAGCTAATTTATTTAATCAGCGACGAAGTGGTTACGATTTGACCAGCCGCCCTAGTCGTTGCTATCCACCAGCATTTGAAACTCATCCGTACCTTCAGCGTGATGATGTAGATCAACGGTCTGCGGTTACTCAGATTCAAGATGCACAACTGCCCGACAGCCCAAAATTATCTGAGCCCTCCGCTCGTAAACGGCGGGTTGGGCAAATTACAAAGCGTGAAGATATTAGTGCTCGATGGTATCGACTAGCTGGGTTTGAAGAACATTGGAATCCAGAAATCACAGAAGAAATAACATTCCAAAGCTGGGTAAGTAAGTTTGAAAACTTTCTACGAGATCATCAGTTGGTTTCTCAGTATGATTCGGGTTCGAACATTTTTAACAGCCAAGGAAATCTTAGGGAGCCTTATAAGAGAGAAGCTCGCGCCCTGAATGAGATTGGTGATGCTAGCAAAGGCTATATTGCTTATATTTATGCTGATGGCAACAATATGGGGCAGTACATTCGTGATGAAATCAAAACCCCTGAGGACTATCAGCGATTTAGTCAAGACGTCTTTGAAGCCACTGAACAATCGGTATATTGGGCATTAGCCGAGTGTATGCATCCGCATCACTACATACCCGATGCCCGTTCTCCACGCACTAATAAAGACCCGGTGGATATTCATCCCTTTGAGATCGTTGCCATTGGTGGCGATGATGTATTGCTGATTGTGCCTGCCAATAAAGCTTTAGAGGTAGCTCATAAAATCGGAGAACATTTTGAACGGATACTAAAGACAAAAAAAGATGAGGAAACAGGCAAGGCACGCTACCCTATTCCTGCCTCAGGTATTCCTATCCAACTTGATAAAGTTCATCGCTACGACCCAGAAGACGCCGAAAAACCAGAATGTCGTCTCAGCATCTCTAGTGGAGTTCTGATTACAGCAGCTAACACTCCTATCTATTATGCTGACCGCCTTGTAACTCAACTCCTCAAGTCTTCCAAGAAGAAGGCTAAAGCCTTAAAGAAAAATGGTTACTACGGTGGCACTGTGGACATTTTGCCCCTGAAAGCAGTCACCATGATTTCCTCAGATATTCAATCTTTTCGGGAGGAAGGTCTAACGGTACAACTGCCTCATCGAAACCAGGAGCTTAAGCTTTATGCGAGTCCCTATACACTGCATGAGTTAGATGGCCTCATCGAAACCATTCGGGGCTTTAAAGAAGCTGGTTTTCCAAAATCACAGCTTTACCAAATTCGTAGCCTGTTAGAACGAGGTAAACGTACGGCTATCTTGAACTATCGCTATTTTCGAGTACGGCTGAGCAAAGACAATCAGGCAATTCTGAGAGAGAGATTTGAGCAGCCTTGGTGTGCGGCTAAAACTAATCCTGGTAATCTAGCACCTTGGCTGCCACCGGAGGGTGATGATAATCAGGATGAAGTAAATAAAGAGAAACAGAAAACAACCTATGAAACCTTGTGGCGTGAACTAGTAGAGCTATTTGACTTTATTGAGCCGCAGTCAGACCTACCTGGCAGTCAGGTTACTAGTGAGCAAACAACTGAGGCTGGGGGAGAGCGGTCATGATCCAATTAGCAACTCTAAACCAAGCAACGGCAAATGCAATCAATACCGAGTTACCATTAGCCGCCGTTGTTGATTCTGCCCTATGTGTCGGGGCAGGAGGTTCCTCAGGGTCTCTAGCAGATAAACCTATTCTCAAAAATGCGGAAGGTCGTCTGGTAATTCCAGCCTCGCAGGTTAAAGGGCGTTTGCGCCATGAGTGTGAGAAATTAGCTAGAGGTTTAAAGTGGCCTGTGTGTGAATCACCCTCTGCGGCTCTGATGTGTCCGCAACGAGCAGGTATTGCTGAGGGTGACACATTTCGGCTTCAAGCTTATAGACTGCAAGACTTTTTACACCATGCGAATGGTGCTCCCCAATATCATTGTTTAATCTGTCAATTGTTTGGTAATCCATCTCTACCGGCTCGACTACAGTTTGGTGACCTGGTGTGTACAGAGCCTCCAGATGCAATTCCAGAGGTATTGCGTCCTGGGGTGACGATTAACCGTCGTCGTCGCACAGCAGAAGACCAGAAACTGTATTTTTTGGAAACCTCACCCGCTAACGTCAAGCTTAGGTTCGAAGGACATCTAGAAATATTGCCACCATGGACTATGGCTGATAGTGACGCTGTCGTGCCTGATGTGGCCATGGCTTTGGTTCGAGCAGCTATGGCCCATATCCATGCCCTGGGCGGTAGCAAGTCTGCTGGGCTGGGCTGGCTCCATTGGGAATGGCCGCAGGATCAACAAGCCGCCATTGCCGATGAGGTGTGGACATTCTTGGGCGAAGCTCAGCAGCAAGCCAAGGATAACGCTACTGAGGATGACGCTAATGACACAACTCAACCAGGAGGGGCTGCATGAAACAAATAGAGCTAACCATAACAGCCAACTCTGCCCTGGCTATCGGACGTCAGAAGCCGGGGGGCTCGGTGAGCGAGGCGATGGATTATATTCCGGGCACCGTGATCCGGGGTGCGATCGCAAAAGCCCTCATACAGGCAGGTGGCCAGCCCCAACCTGATGACGACTTTCACAAGCTATTCCTAGATGAAACACCAGCTATTTTTATCAATGGGTATGTTGCGATCGCTTCTTTGGGTGAAGGTTGCTATGAGCTAAAGGATGACGATATTCAAGTCTTACCTGCCACTGCCCTGAGTACCAAAAACGATAGTGGCTTCAAACCCAAGAAAGCAGGAGTATTTGATAGCCTGATCGATAGTTTTTGTGCCAGGGAGCAGGGCTATTTTTATCAACCCAACGATCTAAAAGGGAATGCTGTTGAACCGATGGGTGGTTTTTATAGTCATGACGGCAACCAAAAATATGTGAAACATTCAGTTACTAAACGATTACTCACCCGAGTAGGCATTAACCGACGACGAGCCACTGCCCAGGATGAGATTTTATATAGCATCGAGGTGATGGATGAAGCCCAAGGAAAAGCAGAAAAGCGAGAACAAACCGTCTACTGCGCTCGGATCAATGTTTCGGATGATGACCTAGCCGATCAGTTATTTGCTTTCTTACGAAAGCATTGTCGAACAATACGGTTAGGTGGTTCTGCCTCACGAGGCTTAGGCAAGGTTAAGATTGAGTTCACTTCCAAGAAAATCAGTGACCAACAGGCCGCTCTTGAGAAAAGAATTAAAAAATTCAATGAACTGCTTAAGCAGCGTTGGCAGTATTGGAATGTTCTGAGCCAAGCGACTTCAAACCCAACAGAAGATCGTTTATTCTTTGCCCTCACACTTCAGTCCGATGCCATCCTATCTGAAAACTGGCAACGGACCATGGTGTTCTCTAAGGCGATGCTGGCTCAAGCTCTGGATATCGATCAAGATAGCCTGATGCTACATGCATCCCATAGCAGCTATGGATATCGTTCTGGCTGGAATGCAGCCTGGGGATTACCTAAAGATGTTGAGCTGATAACGCCTATAGGAAGCACCTTTCTGTTTAGTATGCCGGAGGTAAACCCTTGTTATAAAGCATTAGCTGAACTAGAAAAACATGGCATTGGTCAGCGCACGGAGGAAGGTTACGGTCAGGTCAGAGTCTGTCATGAGTTTCATCAGGTTATGAGGGAGGAACCAGCGTAAACATATGAAAAAGTCACTTGCGATTCAAAAAGGTATCCGACAGTCAGAGGATGACATTGTCATCGCAATTCAAAAGGCCTTAAATGATTGTGAATATCCTACATCCGGTAGAGATAAGCTGGAAGAATCCCAGTTTCGCAACTTAGTTAGTGTGGCTGACACCACTGATAGTGCAGAAGTCGTTAAAAACTTTCTTCGCTATCAGGTGGGCCGAGAACGTAAGTGGGGGCGTGGAAAGAATTCTCTTGCTGAACAGATTATTCAAGATATTGATAATCGATTAAAAACCACTTCTAACAACATTTTTAATGCGGTAAAAGATTTAAATGACGATGGAACCAGCCTTGACCAAAAAGGGATTTGGATGGAATTAATCCGTCGTTATCTTGGCTATGGATCTCGTCATCTTAGATATCTCAACACTATGCGGGAGGGTTAAACTATGTTCGATGTATTCAAAAACCGTCTGGAACTCACGGGCACTCTCACTACAGTTACAGCATTACGCATCAGCCAAGGGCGTTCTCTGGAGCCTATTGGTTCCGATCTACCGGTGGTTAAAGATGCTCTGGGTCAGCCATTAATCCCAGGTTCTAGCTTCAAAGGAGCGTTGCGCTCTCGGCTTGAAAGTTTTCTCAGAGGCATTACCCCTTCTCTCGCCAATGATCCATCGCAGCTGGTTAGCCGTGATTTCTCTGACCAAGTGAAGGAACTGAAAGAAGCACACAAAGATGATGATGCAAGTCTAACGGTAGAGCTGGAGAACATAACCGATGCGGCGTCAAAAGTGTTTGGAGCCCCCTGGCAGGCTAGCAAGTTTCAAGTGAGAGATTTAACGGTTAAGTCAGATACCTGGTTTGGCCAATACCAGGAGCGCGATGGCGTATCCATTGATCGAGATACGGAAACGGCTGCCGATGGACGACTCTATGACTTTCAGGTAGTGCCTGCTGGAGTTCAGTTTGAGTTCAAGGCTATTTTTGAAAATGCCGATACGGCTACCATCCAAAATCCTGACACAGGCCAAGATGAAGAAATCGGTTACTGGGAACTAGGGCTACTGATGGTAGGGTTGCAACAATTTAAGATGCAACAGATTCCGCTAGGGGGTGGATGCTCACGGGGGTTAGGTATTGTGGAGCTTGATATCAATAAGGTGATGTGGGTAGATCCAGAAGAAGACCCCACAGCACTGCTGACCTACATGCAGCATCTAGCCACAGGTGACCTGAGTGACTATGAACGAGTGGACGATTTTTTTGACGGATTGAAAACAGACTGGACCAGGGCACTGGTGAGTTATCTCTCCTGGAAAGCTCAAAATCAACCAATTGCTGCAGTAGAGGCCTAAGAATCTGACCTATGCATAAACGATTTGTAAACCATTGCACCATTGAACTTAGCTTAACGCCTCAAGGGCCAGTCTTGATCAAATCGGGTAAAGAAGGCGCGGACCCAACGAAGCCAGACATGGAGTTTGTCGAAACATTCCATGCTGGTGGACGTTCAATTTACTTTCCCGGTAGTTCTCTTAAGGGAGCGATTCGTGCCCATGCCGAGCGAATTGTTCGTACCATCGGTTCTAGTGAACGGCCTAGAGACCTGACTCCTGCCGATGCAGACACACCTCGCCCTCTGTGGGCTACCGATCCTTTGGATCGTAAAAGTTATAGCTATATAGAAAAGGAAAAAGACACACAGAAAATCTATCGTTGGTCGTCGTTTACCGATCAGCTATTTGGCAGCATTGCCATTTCTAGCCGTCTGCGCATTGAGGATGCCTATCCGGTGGATCCTAAACAGGTAAAAACGGAAGAACGTAACGGCGTGGCTATTGACCGGGTATTCGGCTCTGTGGCAGTCGGTCCCTTCAACTATCAGGTATGTACGGCTGGAGAGTTTCGCACTAAGCTACACCTCAAAAACTTTAGCCTGGAGCAGCTAGGGCTAATTGGTCTGGTATTACGAGACCTCAACGATGGTTGGTTTGGCTTGGGGTTTGCTAAGTCTCGCGGCATGGGTTTGGTAGAGGTTAAGCTACAACAAGCTACTGTTGAGTATCCAGGCTGTGTTTTACAGGGTAAGCAAGTCAGCTTATTAGGCAGTAGCCAACAATGGCCCCATACATCGCTGATTGGAGCAGGAGCTTTTCTAGACGATACCGAGCGTCAAAAGTATGGCTTTCCACCTGATGATGTTCAAACTACGCCAGTTGCAGCCGAGGAGATGGCCTATGGACTGGGGGTAAAACTCACCTGGACAGGCGATCAGGTTGGCGACCTATTTACACGGGCAGTTACATCCTGGCGACAGCGTTTAGAGGTGACCGCATGAGCGAAGCAACAGCATTCGTAGGAACCGCTGACAATATTAATCAAGCCACTCTCGAAAATCTGATTCAAACCTGCATGGGTAATCAGGCCTGGAGATTTCTTAGATGGCCCCACGAGGTCAAGCTGCTGGAACCAACAAAGGCAATTGACTATAGCTGCCGAGAAGGTCAAGTGTTTGACCAAAAAAGTGAGTTGCGCTGGAAGAAACTTAAGGGTGAACAGTACAGCGTTTTAGTGTTGTCTACCATTCAGCTAGATAAGAGCCTAACCCCTGTGGGTACAGCTTGGATGCCTAAAGATTTGGAAGCAAACTTCTATCCAAAAACAGAAACTCGTTTTCCCAAGGGGTTAGATTACAACGATTCATCTGATAACAAGCTTGATATTGGTCAGCGGTACTTTATTGATGAGGCGACTGGCACCGTTCACTTTATAGCGTTGAGGGTGAAATAGTATGGCTAAACCTAATCGCCCAATTCTTAAGAAGAATTCTGTTGATGATGAGGGACCGGATAAACCCTATGAGCTGGTTCCGTTTCCCAGACAGCGACCAGCTCTCAAAAAGCCCGTTGGCCACCACCGTTATATCGACGATGGGTATCACGGGACTCTCCATCTGACGCTCAAGGTAAAAACTGCACTGCATGTGTCTACGGGCATCACAGCCATGGGTAGCGATGTGGGCAGCCGGGTGCCGCTAATAAAAACCATGACGCGGAGTCAGGATAAACAGTTGATTATCCAAGGGAGTTCTCTAAAGGGCTGCGTGCGGGCTATTTATGAAGCGATTACGAATAGTACTCTGGCTGTGGTTTCAGGTCGGTATCGCCAGAAAATGCCGAGAGATCGGTTGCCCTGTCGCAAAAAAGATAGCCTATGTCCAGCGAGTCAGGTGTTTGGAGCTTTAGACTGGCAGGGACTGGTGCACTTTACCGATGCAACCTGTGCATCAACTAAGACCGTAACGGGGTTTATGCCCTCGCTTTATCGGCCTCGTCCTGATGAAAGGGGCGCTTACTTTAACCGCAATGAGGCAGCGGGCCGTAAGTTTTATTACCACGCTACCGCAGCTGTGGATGGTGGCAATCGTGGGACTCCAGTGCAGCAAGCGGGCACGGAATATAGTTTTAAGACTGACCTACAGTTTTTGAATCTTTCTAAGGCTCAGCTGGGGGCATTGTTGATTGCCCTTGGCCAGGATACAAAACATCCTATGGCCTTAAAGCTTGGAGGGGGGAAGCCTGTGGGCATGGGGACCATTGAGGTGGAAGTTCGAGAGATTGATGTGACGCAGAATGTGCGCGATCGCTACACTAGTTACACAACGCCTGACGCAAACAAACTTACAGGAGAGGCTATCCAGCCCTTTATTGTCGAGCTGACTAACGCAGCTAAGACCAGCAAGCTGATTGAAGAACCTCAGCTAGAGGCACTGGCAGAGGTATTGGCCTGGCCGACGACTCGTACTGCTCCGGAGGGTATGTATTGATGGAGACGGAAACAATTCTAGAGGAAACTAAGCTTACGGATGCGCAATGGCAGATTGCGGATGCGATCGCACGTCAGCTAGTTATCGATGGCACTGACGTAAACGAACTCCGCAAGGCAATCGCTTATCTACGCGAGCACTTGAACCGTGAGCAGGCAGGCAAGTACTTCTTTGACTACCTCAAAACTTTAGTCCGCCAAGGCAAAACTATTGGCCACAGCAAACGGACGGTTGAGTATTATCGCAGCTTGGATGATGTTTGCAGTCAGTATCTGGTTAACTATCAGGATAATGCGCCCGTGATGTTGCACCTGCTAGGCTGGGCCGCTCGATTAGTGCAATATTACGACAAGGGAGTTCCCACAGGAGAGATTTCTAAACCTGAGGTAATGTCAGAGCGTGAGGCGGAACTCAAAGCAGTGGCAGAGGCTAATACATTTGAAGTTGGGCAGCAACTAGAGGCAACAGTGACGACTATTAAGGGTAGCAAGGTAACCTATGAAATGCTTGGTACCATTAGGCTTACTCAAAAAGAATCAAAACTGTTAAAAACAAATACCTTAAAAGAAGGTCAGATATTAACTGTAGAAGTTACGGCACTTAAGGAGACTGATGGTTCAGTCAAAAAAGTTAAATGCATGCTCTAACAATTTTAGATTCAAATAGAAAATACCAGTAAAAAATCGCGAAGTTTCCCTAACCGTGAGTATTTGAGATGAGCGACACAAATGTATGCCCCAAAGATTTCTTTATCAGCTACACCGGAAATGATCGCAACTGGGCAGAGTGGATCGCATGGGTATTAGAAGAAGCAGGCTATACAACTGTCATTCAAGCATGGGACTTTCGCCCCGGTGGCAACTTTATTCTAGACATGCAGGAAGCTGCAAAAGAAGCTATTCGAACAATTGCCGTACTTTCCTCAAGTTCTTTAGATAAACCCTTCACTAACGCAGAATGGGCCGCTGCACTTGCCCAGGATCCCACCAGTCAGGTTCGGAAACTTATACCTGTCCGCATAGAAGACTGTACCCCACAAGGATTATTAGCTCCCATCGTCTATGTAGACATCTTTAATTGCTCTGAGGCAGAAGCACAGCAGCGAATTTTAGCAGGTATGCAAGACGAGCGCATGAAACCTGCCCAACGACCTCAGTTTCCAGGGACAGTTACCGAACGCGAGGTGCCAAATCCAGTCCCCTTCCCAGGAGAATCTTCAGACTTTAATCTATGGCTCTATGCTTGGGAAGAACCACCAGCTGAGGGTAATCCTGCAGCATTGTTGGATTGGACACCCCACTATGAACGCGATACAAGACAAATCCCTGATCAAGACACCTGGAATACTATTCTTTTACCTGGGCTAAAACAAGTCAAAAACCAACTTAAACAGTCTTCTGACAATCCCTATATCCACCTTAAAGTGAGGGCATCGCTGACAGCGATCCTGGCCTTAGGCTATACATTTCCTGAAGTAGGTGGTTATCGCTTTAAAGTGGAACAGTTTACCGGCAATCAAACCTTTTTATGGGCATCAGATGAGCCTCCATCCGATGCAAAGTTCACGTTAGAAGAAAAAGGCAAAAAGGGTGACCATCTGTTGATGGTCTTTAGCATTACGGGCTCTGCCAAAGGCGACGTCGTTGAACTTATTCAAGAATCGCCTGGCCTATTTACAAGTGTCGTATATGCCGAGCCTGAGCAAGGAGTAAGCAGACAAACAATTCAATCAGCGGCAGATGCTACTGCCCTCGCGGAAGTAGCCCGTGACGTTATTCAACGTTCCGTCAAAAAATATCGACCCAAGACAACACACCTTATTCTTTTTGCTCCCCAGGCATTTTGTCTGTTTCTGGGCCAAAAACTTAATGCCTTGGGTACTATTGCTGCTTACGAACGTACAGGTGAAGGAAAGTACACAATTGGCATTACACTCAAAACCGGTTAACTAGAAAGAGACTGGTCAATCTGTTGGCGGATGCCATCCACTGTATGACCAGCGTTTACGAGCAGTAACAATTGCAGTGTGATTCATTCGTAAAATAACCACAGTTGCTCTGCCAATTGGTGTTAAGCCCTCAACAGTTATTCCATCGTCGCTCCAAGCAAAATGCTCTCCCCAATGCTGAAAACGTGGATTGAATAAGCTCACACTTACTCCAGTGAGAGGATCTATCCCTTCAGTAGACGCTGCTTTAAATTCATTGCAAGGACGACAAGCCAGACAAACATTTTCAAAACTTGTTTCACCTCCTTGTGAGCGAGGTAAAATATGATCAAACGACAGCGGAATGCCACTGTTTAACTCCTGGGTTTGGCAATAACAACAGCGCTTACGATCCGTTTGTATAATCTGCTCGCGAAGAGTTGCCGAAATATAGGATGACATACGGTATCAAGCAGCCAGTGACCGATATCCGCGCCAGCGCAAAATCGAAGCCGCATGAGATTTACACAGCATAAAGCGCTCAGATTCTTTACGTAGATTGAGAAGCTCCAGCTGTTCAGTATCTGTTAACTGCCCTTCACTGTTACGATCTAACAATTCATCGTAGCGAGCCATATCCTCAGCCGATTTATTAGCTTGAGCTACCCGCCACAAAGCATCATTATCTAAACGGTCTAGTGCAGCCAAATCAGCCTGATACTCTTCAGGTACATCAGTCCAATCCGGTGGGCTGCCAATCGTCAATGCTCGCAGAATCACTGCCTCTAACGACTGTTGAGTAGCTTGAGCGGTGTTGAGTAATCGCTGGTGAAGACGTTCGGGTAGTTCTAAAGTGATCGTGTCAGCCATGGCTTATAAAGCATTACCAACTCTAATTTTATAGCACCAGTCACTACTGATGGAGGCAAATCCAGCTATGTGGATAGCTGGAGCTATGGTATTTACCACAGTGATCAACTATTCTCGAATAAACGACTCCTGACCCATTTTCGAAATGCCCGCATTGTCTTGTTGCGTCCGTCTAAACGACTCTGTTCTACATAGATAGGTATCTCGGCCTGTAAGGACCAGCCCGGAAATGTAGGGCTTTCAGAAACCTCTACATATTGCCCTGCCTGTAGCTGATAGATATGAATAGTTTGTTCCACCCGTCGCCATAGTTCAGGCACACCCAGAGCTGCATAGGTCTCTGGATGAGTACGAGAGGTTATATCAATCTCTAACGCCAAATCTGGTGGTGGATCTATCGTTAGATCTAAGCGCTTTTTGCCGCGTACCGCAGCTTCGTTTTGAATATAGAAGCACTGATCTGGCTCAATGCCCTTCAGCATGTCTGAGTTCTTAAATGTTGTTGAACCCAGCGTGAGAAATTCAACATCTAGTTCTTCTAATAGTGCCTTGAGCAGATCTCCGATGATTTCTTTATCAGACTCATGCTCAGGTAAAGGAACCATAATTTCTAATAGGCCATTGTCGTAGGCGATGCGCGTACTGCGATGTTCACCGAGTTCTTCTAGAATGGCCTCAAATTCAGACCAGCTGACATAGTGGAGCAGTAGCCGCTGCCCTTGAGGAACATCCAATTGACGAAGCTGTAAGGTAACCATCGATTGCCCTTTACAGAAACAGACGCTCTACATCACAAGCAAAACTCGGCAACAGAGGAGAACTTAGGGTATCACCAGGGAAAAGCGTACTCTCAAGTTGTAAAAGCCCCGATTGACGACGATATACCTCAATCTGTTTTAAGCGCCAATCGAGAATCCAGTAGTCTTGCACCCCTCGACTAGTGTAGAGTTTCAGCTTGGTTTCTCGATCTCGCCGCTCATTGTCTACACCGGAAGAAAGTACTTCAACAATCAGCTCTGGGGCAACGGTTAAATGACCCGACTCATCTAAAGATGTTGCCAGACGAGCTTTACTGATCCACACTACATCAGGAATCACATTATCTGCATCACTAAAGATGACACCTGGTGCCTGGACAGCTTCCCCTAAGCTAGTTTCAACTGACCAATCCCTTAATTCTGCATAGGCGTTACCGCATGCTTTTTGATGTCCCCAATGGGGTGATCTAGTTACCAGTAATTCTCCGTCAATGATTTCATACCGATTACTGCTTTCAGGTAGAAGTTGCAGATCGGTAGTCGTCCACCGCATGCGCGAATCAGTCGTTTGGGTCATGATCTCACCTCTGGTGGGGAATTACCCTATTGTATCGAGGTTAAGGGCAATTGGTCAGTTCAGGCGCAGCATTTGAACTCATGGCGATCAGTGCGAATTGATAAGCTAGGCATCAAAGGTCAGCTGTTTGAGATGGGCCAAGGAAACGCTGCGGATAAGGTTGTGCTGTTTGAGCATTACTTGGGCACCTTCGGTTATCTCTTCGACCAGGTAGCGATCGCACAATATTTCCAACGCTGTCAGCTGCTCAACCTGAGACCGTTGCCAATCTTCCAAATGGCTCAGCCACCAGTCATCGGGAACCGGACAGCGATAGACGGAGGACTCACATAGCAGGATGTATGCATATTTAGCATCCTGACGCAGACGTTCGAAGGTTTGCTCTAGGCGCTGCTGCACATTGCGGCGCAGGGCACGGGTAAAGCGATCAAGCTGCCATTTGTCATCTGCACCCATGGTGTGACCTTCGGCAGCCTCTGCAATGGCCTTTTCTACCGCTTCAATTTCTTGGCCGTAGCGCTGCCAGTAGGCCGCAATGTTGCCATAAAACGGATGGCTGCCGATTTCTCCAATGATGATGCGCAACGCCAGGGGATGGCCTTCGTAGGCTTTACCGATTCTAAGCAGTTCAGGAGCGGACTCAGGGGAAAGTCCTGTTTTTATAAATAGTGCCTGTTGTTCAGCTTCAGATAAGCCGACTAGGGACTGGCAGTGCCAAAAGTTTTGATAGCGAGAGCCTATTTTGACAATTTGGGAAGGAAGTTCCTGAGACGTCAAGATAAAGCGGCTTTGAAATGTGTCGCTGGCTAAGACGGCTTTGAAGAACGCGACAAAGCCATTGTCTTTGAACTCGCTCCAGCCATCTTTTTCATCACCTTTCAAGATTTGCTCAAGGGAGTCGATCAAAATCAGATACGGTGTTTGTTGTAAATGCAGCACCAGACGGCGTGTCAGTAGCTGTGGATCGGTTCGGTCTTCAGGGGTGATCACTTGTCCGCAGTTTTCCAATAGTCGAGCGGCAAAGCTAGCCAAGTCGGTTGATTTTTCTTGGTCATCAAAGTTCTCGCGCAGCAGTTGATTGGTGCTGCCTTGTAGGTCAACTGATAAACGCTCAGCCAAAGCTGTTTTACCCACACCAGCCATTCCTGTAATCAGCATGAGGCGACAGGCACCGTCAAGCTTTGTTGTTAGCTCGAGGGTTAGAGCTTCCCGCCCGACCCAAAATGGATCGTAGGCAAAAAAATGATCGAGGCTTGGTTCGCCGGTTGCGCTGGAATTTGATACAGCTTCCGTCTTCTCTTGAGGTTGGACAATTACTCGTGGGTCAAGTTCAAGGGCATCGCAGATTTCCTCAAATTTAGCAACAGAAACCTTGATACCCCGACAAAAGTTGTTGACCGTTGAGAGTGCTATCTCTAAGTGCCCTGCCAAAATGCTCTGGGTTAAGAAGCCTTTGCGCCCTAAGGATAGGGCCACTGTGGAACGGTGATCGGGGTGGACACAGACGGAGCGAGGCATGGGGGCGTAGGAGGGTTCGGGTAGGGTGCTTTAG
>NZ_JADEXP010000102.1 GCF_015207065.1 Leptolyngbya cf. ectocarpi LEGE 11479
TCTCAATGGGAGGCAGCAGCTGATGGAGGCCCCGAGCCAAGACAGACTTGGCCGTACCCCGACGCCCCGCAATCACCACCCCACCCAAGCCAGGATCCACCGCTGCTAGCAGCAGCGCCAGTTTGATCGCATCCTGGCCAACAACAGCCATTAATGGAAAGGTAGTAGGGATATCTGCCAGGGCCTGCATTCTTTTTCGTCAGTCAACGTAATAAATACTGTATCACTGCGCTTCAGCAATCGTGCCCAGCAAACTCGGCCACTTATGGGGTGTGTGCTAAACGTTCGACCTTTAGAATTTAGAAGCTATACCTGTGAGTTCCCGATGCCCGTTGCTGCTTGTAAGCTGTTGACCTACAAAGGTCAGTACAGCACGTGCCATATTAAAGTGCCAGATATTGATACTAAGTTGGCGGCTATCAGAATAGATGGCCAGTACTATAGTTTATTTCGACAGTTTGACGACGCTGAAACAGCGGTTAGTGCTCTCAACAAACTGGCACAAAATACAGGAGATGAGCTGGCCCTAACTCAAAAGGCCCACGATCGCTATGTTATCTGGGTCTTAGAAGTGGACGCTCAAGCATTTAAAGGTCCCAGACAAAAGGGACTGGGATGGCCGACCTACGGCCCCTCTAAGTGCTTAATGTTGGGAGAGGCCAAACAATATCACCAGTGTTACGTCCAAGTACCCGATCTCATGGAGCCCGTGGTGGCCGTCCATTATGAAGATCGGTTTTATAGTGTTTATCAACCTGGTCTGGACGCCGCCGCCGCCTTAGAACTCGCCGCTCAATTTACCTGGCGGGGGAATGAAAGTGCGATCGCAGCCACGCCAAAAGGCTATGCCGTCTGCCTATGGGAACCGGAGGCCGCTATGCAGCAGCCCGCTCCTGTCTAAGTTGCTACTCTTCTATCTAGAGCGTCCCGGCAATATAGGCTGCTCAACCGCATTGCGGAAACGCTGTACATCTTCACTAAAGTCGATGGGCAGTACCGCGACTACGTTTTCATGGGGACGAGGAATGATCACCCAGGTTTCGAGCACGCCACCGGGAGCATTTTCCGCCGCTTCCACCCCAGCCGCCATGGCCGCTTTAACCTCGGACACATCGCCACGAATATTGATACAGAACCGAGCGCTCCCGGCTCTAATGTAGTTAACCAATGTGACTCGTCCTGCCTTGACCATCGCATCTGCCGCAGCTAATACGGGGGGAAACCCTTTTGTCTCGAGCGATCCAACTGCCTCGGGCATTGCCGTTCTCCTTAATTACGAGCCAAAATTGGCTATTTGATTTATAACTCCATCGTCTATTCTACGGGAGACCCGGGGGGTTGGATAGACACAGCGGGTTGCGTTTGCTGAACAAAGGTTTCGACAGTTGTAAAGTATTGCGGCCCCGTGGTCTTAGCGACATTGTTGTGCCCGGCTCCTGGCACCAACCACAGCTGTTTTGGCGATGGGGATACGGCATGCAGCTGCTCGGACATAACAGCCGCTGTTGTGTCATCCTCCAACCCATGGATGTAGAGGACTGGCAGCTGTAGCTGAGGCACCTTCGCTATCGAATCAAATCGCTGGGTTAGGATCTGGTCTACGGGAAACCAGCCATATTGCCCAGTCAGGTTTACCGCTTCGAGCATCGAGCTAAATGTACTTTGTACAATTAACCCTGCTGCCTGCTGTTGGGTGGCTAGCTCAATGGCGATGGCACCGCCCAGGGAATGGCCAAAGAGCCATAGCCGCTGAGACGGAATCTGTCGGGTTTGGGTGAGATAGGTGTGGGCTGCGATCGCATCTTCATAGACTCGCTGTTCATTGGGAAACGGGCCTGGACTTAGACCATAGCCCCGATAGTCCACCAGCAGCACGTTAAACCCCATTTGCTGATAGCGATGGGCCAGCCCTAAGTTGGCCCCAATATTTTCACTGTTGCCATGGAGATACAGCAACGTCAGCGATAGCTCGGCCAACGGCCCCGACAGCCGAGGTAGCCACCACCCGTGGAGTCCTTTACCAGGAGCGGCCTTGCCGTCTAAATCAATCCAGACTTCTTCGTAAGCCAACAGCTGGTCCGCTGGTGTTTCAGTCAATAGGGATGTCGGCTTAAAGATCAGCTGGGTCTGCTTAAAATACAACGTCGCGCACAGTGCTCCATAGACGCTGGCAGCTGCGATCGCTACCGCTAGCAACCCCTTATAAACAATCATTGATGGCATCAGTGGCCGCTCTTATCTACAAAGCCAAGGTATCCTGCAAATCCTGTAGCTGCCACACACGGGTCTCTGTAATTGCAGCTAAACAGGCATTTTTGTCTGCCCCTGCAGCTAGATTCGCCTCATACTCACAATGGGCATCTCGATAGTCTAACCAGCTTAGCTGTACATCCGTTAGCGCCTCTCCCTCAGCCTCCCCCAGCTGGGACTGCACCGCTTGATAAACCTGATTTAATTGCGCATCGACTTCAGAATAGGGGCTCTCAGCCTGAGTAGCCTGCTGCAGTTCAGCAATGCGATTGTCCGTAATTTGTTCCATGCAGCTAGCCTGAATTAGCGGAGCTATGGACCCACCCTCAAAGCGATCGCTTTCAAACGTGCACTGGTCATCTCGAAACACAATCCAGCGTTCTTCGGCCTTGGTAAGCTGGGCTGTAGCCGCAGCATCCAGAGTCTGGCGTACCTCCTGATAAACCTGATTTAACCGCTTGTCAGACAGGCTATAGTTTTCCGCCGCACACTGGTTCATATCGAGCTGGGTCACCATTTGGCCACAGTCTTGTTTGGCGAGCGCGACTGGTGCAGAACGGGGGGGCTGCTCAGTCGCAGCGGTGGACGGCGCATCTCGCTCTGGCACAGCGGTCTCAGCAGAGTCCGCTGTTTCCGATGTCGTTTCTGCTGTCTCTGCTGTTTCTGACGTTTCTGGAGCGGGCTCAACGGAGTCCACCGGATCGCTACCTGACTGGGAGCCGCCACAGCTCACTAAGACTAAAAGCAGCACCACAGAGAATGATTTCGAGACTAGTTTGAAGCTTGTTTTATCCGTTAAATTATCCATGGTTTTCCGCCTCCAGCTCGCACCCTTGGAGTTTAGCGCACCCCAAATCTAGCTCTGGAAAATATAAAGATTGATCCGTGTTTCCCAACCATGGCCACGGGAGACACGATAAGTTGAAACCAAGGAGTTCCAGGGACTCTTTTCCTGATGCAAATCGCTGCCTACTTATATACAGATCCGCGTCTAGACCCACCGATCGATGGCAACACCTGGGGTTGGGAAGTGGATCAGATCTACAAAGACACTCCCCTAGTGGAGCATCGTCCTCAGCTACAGGCGCTGCTAGCTCAGCTGCAAACTCAAGCGCCTACCTACTTGCTGATCAGACGATTAGATGAGCTGGGGGATTCTCTACAAACCGTAGCTGACACCCTAGCCACCCTAGAAGCGGCAGGAACGACGGTGATCGCCACAGAACAGCCCTATCAAACCCCGGCTCCAGGCGCACCCAATTCTCAACTTCCTGTGGCCCTGGCCGAGGTCCAAGCGGCCCAGCGTCAGCGTCGCATTCGTCAAGGACATGCGGCCAAACGACTCAAGGCCCTACCGCCGCCGGGGAAAGCACCCTATGGCTATCGCCGGGGCAAACAAGGCTATGTGATTGATCGCACAGCGGCTCCCATACTCAAGGCCTTTTTTGACCAGTTTTTGCTGTACGGTTCGCTGCGAGGAGCCGTACGCTACATCGCGAAACAATATGGCAAAAAGGTATCGGCCTCCACTGGGCGACGGTGGCTAGAGCATCCCATTTACAGGGGACATACCCAATACGGCGACGGTGGCACCGTGCTCAATACCCATCGCCCCCTCTTAGAAGCAGACGAAGCCGCCCAAATTGACCGGCTACTGCGACGCAATCGTACGCTGCCCCCCAAAACCGCCAGCGCGCCCCGCTCTCTGGCAGGCCTGGTTACCTGTCAAGCCTGTCAGGCAACGCTAACCGTTAGCCGGGTGAGTTCACCCCGACGGGATCGGGACTATACCTATATGCGGTCCACCACCTGTCCCGGACAGTGCAAGGCTATCCCCTACGACACACTACTGACCAAAACAATCGAGGCCATCTGCATGGAGCTACCTAAAGCGGTGGAGCAGATTCGCCCGCCTAGTGAGAATCCTAAGGGGCAGTTGGCAACTGCGATCGCAAGCAAGCAAGCCATCTTAGAACAGCTGCCCCAGCTGGTTACCCAGGGCATCCTAGACCAGACAACCGCCGACCTGCGCACCTACAGCGTCCAGACAGAAATTGCTCAGCTCCAGCAGCAGCTGGCACAGCTGCCTCCAGTCAACCTCAAAGAACTCTCCCAGGCCGTCAGTATTCCTCAGTTTTGGGAAGGCCTGTCAGAGCCAGAACGCCGTTTCTTCTTTCGAGAGTTTATTCGGGATATACAAATTATCCGCGCTGGCCAGGATTGGACGCTAAAACTTGTTTTCTCTTTCTAAGTGCGCACTGAATTGAGATCAATCACGATGTATCAACAAGCACTCTGGCGGATACCCCTATGGCTGCGGCCTAACACATTGAATTGTCCCTGTAAAAATACATAGCTTCTGATAACAAAAGCTCTTGCCATTTCTCGAAAACTCTTAAAAAGTCTCCTAAGGGGCCAATCGGCGAACAAACTCTTCACACCAAACATACGTATTCACCATCATCTCCATGAGACTTCCAGGCATTAGATTTAACTCACATTAACTCACAAGGGTTAAAACCACCGATTAATCACGCAACCGACAACAGCAATCACTATGCACAAGTCTAATATTCACGCTGCCCTCACTATCGCAGCCATCATTAGCACCCTGAAAACAGCTCCCAGCTACGCATTCACCCTGGCAGATACATCCGTTATGTTTGGGAACGCCTGGTTGACTGATGGAACAACTGTGGATCGAGTAGCCATCAGCGACGCTCCCATGTTTGTCCATCTGATCCACCTAGGTGATTATACTGATGAACCAGAACAAGTAATCGAGTCGGGTGTGCTGAACGGTCTAGACGCTATGGACATTGATATGTACGAAGTCCATCATCAGTAGAAAGAAACGCCACCGCCTAGGTCTGTGACTGGCGCTGCTACTCTTCACTGGAGTTTTACCAACACTCCAGTAAAAGCCACAAAAAAGAACAATCTCTTCACACAAATATGCGTGTTTACCGATATATTGCCACTCTAACTAAGGATTAAATTTGACATACATCAGGCCAGTAAATGAAGTCAACAGATGACAGGTAACCCCCTTTGGAGACCAAGCCGTGAATTTGAATTTAAAACTATTGACCAAGCACCATTTATTGTTAAGTATATTCGCACCTCTCGGTTTAACTTTAGCGACCGTAAACCCAGCTGAGGCATTTGTTTACTCGTTTGATAGTACAAGTCAATCGTCTAACTCTCCAGCAACAGGAGCCTCAGCCAGTATTGAGTTTAATTTCAACGATCTAAGTGCCGATCAAATTCAGATCGACTTGTCCATTACCAATACAACGGGACAGCTAGACAGCGGTTTATTTGGCGCTGGAGCAACCTCATCTAAGCTTACGGGCATAGCCTTCGACCTGTTTGATGGGTTAAACATTGTCTCTCGTAGTACTAATGGAAAGCTGGACACCTGGCTAAATGACGTTGACTTTAACCCTTTTAGCAACAGCGTTGGTGATTTTACCATTGCTTTAGCCGATAACAACAATTTTACCGGTGGCAATGCTAATGGAGCTGTGGCTACCGGAGAAACCTCAACAGCCAGCTTTGTGATCACAGGTTTTGAGGCAAATACATCATCGACAGAACTACAAGAACAGTTTCGCCAAGCGTTTGAAAATCAGCAGTTAGACATTGCTGCTCGTTTTCAACAAGTCAATGCAGGTGGAGGGAGTGATAAGCTGCTGGGTGGTTCTGTTAGTGGTGGCATCCTTCCTCCGGAACCTCCTTCCGAAGAACCTGCTCAAGTGCCAGAGCCTGGACTTATGTTAGGTATGGGGGTATCGGTAGGCCTACTCGCCCTGGGTCAACAGCGCTCAGGTAAAACAGGACGACAAAGGCCAGCATAACTCTTCTCTTCCAAATAATTCTCGATTGTGAGAAGTCCTTCTTTTGTCGGTTTTTGCCGGTCTGTATATCTTGTAAAAATCACTAGATTTGAGAGCGAAGGTTTCTCAAGTCTAGTTTTTTAGGTTCAATAGCAGTGCAGTATTAGTCTAGAACAGAGCTATCGAGCTGCAACGGGTACCAGGGCTCAGCACCGTTAAGCTGCCAGATGGAAATGACTAAAGCACTCGCCACACCCAGCCAAACAACCATCGGTACCAGCAGCTGCCCCGCTAACGGCACTGTCTGCCAGTAAACAGCCACAACCGCTACAGAAGAGGCCAAAGGCCCCAGGAGCACAGCTGGTACCGCCGCTCCCAGCCGTCCTTCGACGGTAAAGATCGTATTCCAGGTATCTCCCAGGGCCAGATGCACCATAAAGAGCACCAGGGGCAGGGCAACGTAGTTTTGGCCCAACGCCTGCCAGACCCAATAGGACGCCACCACCCGTAAAACACCGATGCTCATCCAAACAATGGGAAACGCTAACGGCGGCGGTGCCCAGCCAGGGCGAGTGACGTTGCTGTAGGTCGTTTGAGTGCGGGCATTATTGAGGGGAGAGAAGAGGCGGGAACGAATGGCCACTAGGGTAAAAAATGCGATCGCAATTCCCTTACCCACTATCCCTGACCAGCCTAGGGTGAACTCTTGTAGTCCCCATAGCGCCACTAGCATCAAGCCAATTTGAGCCAACGTTCCGGCCACATACGTGCCTATGGCAGCCCAATCAACAGCTCTCTCGCGACAGGCAGCACGCTGCTGAGTATCCTCCGTCTGGACTCCCATAATGCCATTGACAATGGGTTCTACCTTACCGAACAGATTTGATTTTTCCGTCATAGCTATTGCCCTAATGTTTTAGCACTGAATTTAGTGGCTCTCACTACTATCTATCATGATAAGTCGTTACTATTTGGTAGTTAGAGGAGTAGGAAATAGCCATGGCCAATGTGCGATTTGAGCGCGTCACCAAACAGTATGACAACGGCTACGTAGCCGTTAAGGATCTTAATCTGGAAATTTGCGATCGCGAATTTCTCGTATTAGTCGGCCCCTCAGGCTGTGGCAAAACCACCTCCCTACGCATGCTAGCCGGACTAGAAAGTATCAGCAGCGGCCATCTCTACATTGACGAACGCCGGGTCAACGATCTGCCCCCCAAGGATCGCGACATCGCCATGGTATTTCAATCCTATGCCCTCTACCCCCACATGAGCGTCTTTGACAACATGGCCTTTAGCCTCGAGCTGCAGGGAGTGTCTAAAGCGGATATTCAGCAGCGGGTACAGCAGGCCGCTCAGCAGCTTGGCATTGACACCCTGCTTGAGCGCAAACCCAAACAACTCTCCGGCGGCCAGCGTCAACGGGTCGCCGTCGGTCGGGCCATTGTCCGCAATCCATCGGCCTTTCTGATGGATGAACCCCTGTCGAACCTAGACGCTAAATTGCGAGTACAGGCGAGAGCTGAACTCAACAAACTCCATAAACGGTTGGGCACCACATTTATATACGTCACCCATGACCAGGTGGAAGCCATGACCATGGGTAGCCGCATTGCCATCATGAACCAGGGTATTTTACAACAGGTTGATACCCCTCAAACAATTTACGAAAAACCTAACAATATTTTTGTCGCCGGGTTCCTAGGCAGCCCGGCGATGAATTTCTTAACCGCCACTATCAGTCGTCATAACAATAATCCCCTCATCAAAACCGCAAGCTTTAGTCTCCCCCTCTCTAGATCCCTAGACAGCGTCAGCACCTACCTTGATCGCCCCATCACCCTGGGTATTCGCCCGGAAAGTATTTACCACCCTAACTACCTGCCTCCCGGCATTACCCCCACAGAGGTTAAGGCTACCGTCTCCGTTGTTGAGCTCATGGGCCATGAACTAATTGTTTATGCCACCCTAAGCGAGGGTAGCGAGATTGTTGCTCGCCTGGATCCTAGAGCCGCCATTAAGCCAGGTGAAACAATTCCCCTACAGGTGGATAGTGAGCGCATTCACCTATTTGATAGCGACACAGAACAAACAATTTAAGTGATAAATGGGTAACCGATGTCAGTATGCACCTACAACCCCCGGTATCCGAAACCGTTACACAGGGGCTAACCGTATTTTCCGCAACCGTAGTTTATCCAAAAATTCAGGTATTCCTTCAGTAGCAAACAGTGTAATTTACGTCATTTTTTTTGAGTAAAAACACTAGGATTATAAAGTTATGGGTATCTGACTAAATTTATTTATCTATCTCCAATAAAGAGTAGGTGACTTGAAGTGGTCAATTTAGTCCTAAGATGTGAATATTAATCAAGGTTAACAGCAGCGCGCTAAGTCGCTAAATATCATGCCCTCCGACGGTCTCTCGATTGGCTCCTCCCAACCGACATTTGCAACCAAGCAAGACGCTATAGAGCAGGCGGTGGGTCATCTCATGCAGCACTCCCAGCATCTACGCATCAAAAAACTCTTATTTAGTGTTTGCTACGGCACCTGGGAAAATGAAGCGGCAGTGCTCCAAACTGTTTCGCTGCAGTCTCTGGTGACTATAGTGTTGGGTCGCTATTCTAGCTTGCAGCAGTGTCAGGATGGTCTCTATCAGAAAGCCAATAGCCTGAACCGTAGAAAGCTGTATATTGCGATCGCAAACACCATACTGCACTACCTACAGCTGGTCTTTATCACCCCAGCCGAGGCACGCTCCCCATCCACCGATGAGCAAGCTGCCAACCTATCGGCCTCTGTACAGTCCCAGGCCAAAGTAGAACTCTATCAGCCTGTTATTGATACTCTGTCTAAAACCCAAAATTTGGACGTTATTAAAACATTTTTAGGCTATCTTGGCCAAAGTCCGGGGACAATTGCGGATACCGCCAGCACTGATTTACTGAGCTTGGTACAGATCGCTCATCGGCAAGCTCCCACACCCCTGCAACTCAAGCAGCACTTGGTAGCGATCGTCAAAACACAGGCGTCACCCGCCAAGGCTCAAGCCACTGCACGTCAAATTTTACGAGCCTTTCGTCCCCTTTACGCCACTAGCACTGTACCGGTTGTCACCACCCCCGACAGTCTCAGCATCTTAGAGCAGGAACTTAGTCAAAAGTCTGATATCAACCAGGTCCGCGTCCTGCTCTATTCTATTCTCTATGGCCCCTACGCCGACAGCCCTCTGCAGCGACAGATTCTACGGTCCAAAACCCTCCGCGATCTGCTACAGGAAACCTTTGAATACTGCCCCACCTACACTGATTTTGAAAGCAAGCTAACAATTCTAGCCCACTGTGTAGAAACCTCTGACGGCATCAACCGGGCCTTGAAGGTGATGTTAGTGGCGCTATACCGCTACTACACCAGTAGTAAGCAGCCCTCTGACATGACGCTGCGCTAGTCAGCCACTGTGCGTTTGCCCAGGAGTTTTTCTCGTAGATGTTTGATGCGATCGCGAAACTTAGCCGCTTCTTCAAAATCTAGCTCCTTGGCCGCCGCTTTCATTTGCTTTTCCAGCTGGGAAATCAGCTCAGGGATATCTTCTAGGGCCAGATCGTCACTGTGTTCGTAGACGGTCTCTAGTTCTTGAGCATTGAGACGACGTGACACCTCCAAAAACGAGAGAATTGCATTACTCTTACGTCGCACAATCGGCGTTGGCACAATCCCGTGCTTGTCGTTGTGGGCCTGTTGAATAGCCCGTCTACGCTCGGTCTCATCAATGGCCCTAGCCATGCTATCGGTCAGATTATCCGCATAGAGAATCGCCTGACCTTGGACATGACGGGCCGCCCGCCCCATGGTCTGAATCAAAGAGCGCTCTGCCCGCAGAAACCCTTCTTTATCCGCATCGAGAATTGCCACCAGTGACACTTCGGGTAAATCCAACCCTTCTCGCAGCAGGTTTACCCCCACCAACACATCAAAGTTACCGTTACGTAAATCTTGAATAATCTCAATGCGTTCAATGGAGTGAATCTCGGAATGTAAGTAACGGACTCTCACCCCATGTTCGTCAAAGTACTCAGTAAGATCTTCTGCCATCCGTTTGGTCAAGGTGGTGACCAGGGTGCGTTCATTGCGTTCCACCCGATCCTTAATCTCTCCTAAGAGATCATCCACCTGTCCCGTCGTGGGCCGCACAAAAATCTCTGGGTCTAACACTCCTGTCGGACGGATGATTTGCTCCACAATGCGTTTTTCTGAGATCTCTAGCTCCCACTCTCCCGGTGTTGCCGATACAAAAATGCAGTTCTTCACTTTTTGCCAAAATTCTTCTGCCTTGAGGGGCCGATTGTCGGCGGCGCTGGGTAAGCGAAATCCATGATCGATTAAAACCTTTTTACGAGCCTGATCGCCGTTATACATACCCCGCAGCTGTGGAATAGTGACATGGGACTCATCAATCACCAGCAGCCAATCCTCTGGGAAGTAATCTAGGAGACATTCAGGGGGATCGCCAGCCTGGCGTCCGGCCAAATGGCGAGAATAGTTTTCCACGCCATTACAGTAGCCCACTTCTCGCAGCATTTCTAAATCATATTTGGTCCGCTGCTCCAGCCGCTGAGCTTCTAGCAGCTTGCCTTCTTTTTCGAGAAGTTCCAACTGGTCACGCAATTCTGTTTGAATACCGTTACAGGCCGCTTCTAACTTGTCATCTGGAGTAACAAAGTGACGGGCTGGATAAATATTGAGGGCCTCCATGCTTTGCAGCGTGGTTCCCGTGACCGGATCCACATAGCGAATGGCATCAATTTCATCGCCAAAGAACTCCACCCGGATGATGCGATCCTCATAGGCGGGGCCAATCTCTAGCACATCTCCCTTGACCCGAAACCGGCCCCGGCCCAGATCAATATCATTCCGCGTGTATTGAATCGAGGCCAGATCCCGCAGCACCTGTCGCTGATTTAACTCCATGCCCACCCGTAGCGGAATCGACGCCTTGAGATACTCGGTCGGAATACCCAAACCATAGATACAGCTGATGGAAGCCACCACAATCACATCGCGCCGTTCAAACAGCGACCGGGTGGCCGAGTGCCGCAGCATGTCAATTTCTTCGTTAATTGACGCTGTTTTAGCGATGTAGGTATCGGTGACCGGAATATAGGCTTCTGGCTGATAGTAGTCGTAATAGCTGATAAAGTACTCAACCGCATTGTTGGGAAAGAACTCGCGCAGCTCGTTACAGAGCTGCGCTGCCAGGGTTTTGTTGTGGGCGAGTACCAGGGTGGGACGTCCGACATTATCAATGACGCGAGCCACGGTGTGGGTCTTACCGGTACCGGTTGCCCCCAGCAGTGTTTGGTATTGACCATCTGCATTCAAATACTCAATCAAACCAGCAATGGCCTTGGGCTGATCCCCCTTGGGGTCAAACGGGGCCTGAATATCGAAGTCTTTCATGGGGCAATCGAGCGGGTGGCAATCTTAATGATCTTAAAAGTAATACTCAAAATCTGCACGATAGTTTACGACTCGGCTGATACCAGTCCATCCATGCCAGTTGGCCAGGTGCGTCAATTCTGCTTTTCCCTGGCAAGAACTCGCTACCCTAGAAGAATAAAGATAGATAGGTTGATGGCCGAACCTATCGTTGCACGGTGCTAACCACGGAGGGGTTTATGAAAATCTGGCATTGGGGATGGATCGGACTAATGCTCATGGCTAGTGCCTGCAGTCAAGACCAGGTGGAAAATAACCTGACTCAGCCAGCTGAACCAGAAAGTGCCACGGCAGAGGTGGTCGCTGAGGCTGACGACAGCGAGGCCAGCTGTGATCCCATGGACGATCAGGCTCCACTGCAGCCCACTGCGGAGACAGAGCTTCCATTCGAGCGCTTTGATTTTCGGCCCACTGAGGTAACCGCTACGGACACGACGCTGACCTTTGCCGGAAAACGTTATCAATTTACCTTTTGCAAACGCGATCGCACCTGGGGAATCGAAACGTTAGAAGCTGTCCCAGAGACTGAAGAAGACTACGCCGAATATTTTGAAGCCCTGGGCGATCCCGACTATGAAACCATCACCCGTGAAGAGCGCCCCTACCAAGCACGGGTTCGCCTCGATGCCTCATGGCTCGCCAGCCGCAGCAATCCCAATGATGACGACCTGGAGGAGGTCATCTTTGAACTGATCAAACCGGGGGAAATCGTCCCTATTTCCACCGTTCTCTACACCAATACCGATATTCTCGACAGAGAGCTGGGAGCCTCTGCCGGAGTCCCCACGCTGACCCGCGCCTTAGCCACTGACGAGGATATATGGTGGTCCGTCGGCTTTGAACAGGGAGAAGGAGCCAGCGGGATTGCCACCGTCGTGCAGTATCAAATCGCCACTGACAAAATTGTTGTCTGGCAGCCGACTGAACTTGACAATACGCAAATTACCGATCTGGCTGTGACTGGCACCGACGACGACCGCACCCTCTGGCTAGGGACTCAATACTCTGGAGAAGGCAACCCCTACCTACCTGCCAAAGGCCTAGTCGCCTATCGTCCAGCAGACGAGACAGTCCAAACCTATACTGTAGAAAATAGCCCACTCATTGGTTCTATTCCCACACGGCTCTGGGCTGAAAACGAGACGCTTTGGATAGCAACGGCCAGCGGCGCCTGTGAAATCGAATGGGCCACCATTGCCGACAGCGATAGCTGGGACTGCTGGCAGTTTACCCCCATGGCCAAGATCCCAGACAATCCGACGTTGTATCCCAGCCTGCTGGCCGAAACACCGATTAAGCAAATACCCGATATCTCTGAACCGGTAGAACTGCTATGGCTGGCAGATATGGATATCACCACACCAGAATCCGCTACCCGATATGAGATCGCCTACGCACCGGGACTCACCACCCAGCTTGACCAAGGGGCTGACTACTATGTCGGTCCAGAGGATAACCCAGAAGACGGCTATTTCTGGTGGCCCGGACAAGACTGGAGCTGGACTGGAGAACGATTTGTGCGCTACTGGGACCAAGTAGCTGTGAATTATGTGGGGGGCGGCCCCCAGGGCATTGGCCCCAGCGGCGGTGGCAACTATGTGGCCGATTGGCGCACCATGCGAGGGGAGTTTGAGCTGCTCGATCTAACTGCCGATACCGTTGGCATTAACTACTACTCAGCCTGGATTGATGCCGCAGATATTGTTGAGCCATGGGTGACGGTTACCCCAGTGACTAACGCGCCCCTGGATGCTGAGAATCCCACTGATACAGTGCTCACGGAACTCAAACAGGCGGCCAAGGAATAACATCTCCAGCAACACCTGGCTAAACAATGGCATAAGCGCGCTTATGCCAATAGTTTTGACCAATCTAGGGACGCTGGCCGTGGCCCCTGATTGATCATTTCAAAGGCTTTATTGATGGTGACTGCTACCTTTAAACATTCCACACAGGCAGCGGCCACATCCTTACGGCTGGTCTGACCCAGTAGGCGATCGCCATGGCCCACCACCACACCCTGTTTGCCATCGGTTGATGCCTTAATCAAGGTGTTGAGATCGTAGGACGTATAGGGGCCATCAATCAGCCGACCTGGACGCACGATGGTAAAGTTCAAACCTGAACTACGCAAAGACTGTTCTGCGACGGCTTTGGCGTCTAGCACACCGTAGGCATTGAGCAGACTAAAGGGAAACTGGTGCTTGCGTTCCACACCAAGGGACGAAACCAGCACAAAGCGCTGCACGGAGGCGGTTTGCACAGCCTCAATCAGATTTTTGACGCCCTGACCATCGGCCACTGCTGGCGAGTTTTGCGTATGACGCTGGCGATAGTCCTCATCTAAAAAAATACGTCCCCAGGCCAGAAATTGCTCAAATGGCTGGGAGGGTAAATCAACCTGCCACTTATCGGAGGGAAAGGCGGTTGTGCCACTGCAGCAGAGCACGGCATCAATGCCCTCCAGTATAGGCATGAGAGTATTCGAGAGACGCATATCGGCCTGCACCACATCAACGCGCTCATCAAACAGCGGGCGGGCTTTAGCAAGATTGCGGGTGATCGCCCGAACTCGATAGCCCTGGCTCAGGGCATAGGCAACGGCCAGCTGCCCCACCCCTCCTGTGGCACCCGTGATCAAGACTTGCTGAAAATTATTAGACATGCGGCTGGGGTGGAGGTTTCCGTCCTCAGTTAACCCTAAAACAGCCCGTCTGCTCAATAGGTCCGTGTGGGGACTGTTAGCATCAATCTAAACCGCTGATTAGAATTAAAGCCCGCCCCTACACCTACCATGCTTCAATTTCGCCAAACTTGGGACAATCAAGCCTTCTTTAAAGGCACTGACGATCCCCAACTTGCCACCACCCTTGCCGAAATTAGAGAGACCATTCATCAGATTGCAACAGCCTGTGCGCCGTTTACACAACAAATTAAAACCGCTGAAACCCTGCCCAAATCAGAATTTGACCCTCTCCTTGAAGTATTGCGTAGTATTCATCAAACTCGGACGGTCGTAACTATACAACTGGGCAACGTGCGCACCTATGTCTCCACAGCCCTGAGTGTGGATGCCAAAGACGCCAACGCGAGTACCCTCATGCCGACAATTCAGCAGGTAGGGGCCGAGCTGAGTCAGGCCATGAAGCCGATGGACGTATTTCTCAATCGGGTGAGTTCTGAGTTTGTTTCTGTTTTGATGGCCGACCCGATCCTAGAAGAAATTGGCTTTTTGCTAACTCACCAGCGCCAGCTCAAGGATCAGCTGCTTAGCGTTACGGAGGAAAGTTTAATCACCGGTCTGTCCATCAGCGGGCTGCATAGCTGGGGAAATCTCTACACAGAACTGGCTGGCAATCTGAAGTGTTCGATTCAAGGCGAGACCATGGGTCTGGCTAAAGCGGCTAATCTGCTGAGCAGTTCGCAGCGAGAGACTCGGATAGCCGCTTGGCAAGGTACCCGCAATGCGTGGATCGCCCACCAAGAAACTGCGGCGGCTATCCTCAACGCCATCAACGGATGGCGGCTAGAAGAAACTCAGAAGCGGGCTACTGTCCGAGAGCTGCATTATTTAGATAAAAGCTGCCACCAAAGTCGAATTGACCGTCGTACGCTAGATGCGCTACTAGAGACTACTTACCAACAGCGAGGTGTGGGCCAGCGTGCGCTCAAGGCCATGGCTCGAGTGCTCAAAATTCCCCAAATGGCCCCGTGGGATTTGCAAGCTCCTGCCCCCGCCTCGGGAGATACTCAAATATTTTCCTTTGAGGCGGCTATTGAGTTAATTGCCGATGCGTTTCGGCAGCTTACCCCGGAGATGGGGGATTTTGCAGTGATGATGGCAGAAAAGGGTTGGATTGACGGCAAGCCTACGCCGAATCGAGCGACAGGTGCCTATTGCACTCGGTTCTCTGACCCCCGTGAGCCCAGAATTTTTATGTCCTATGCGGGCACCATGACCAACGTGATTACCCTGGCCCATGAGCTAGGTCACGCCTGGCATAACTGGGTGATGCGGGATCTGCCTTTGATGCAGACGTATTACCCCATGACCCTGGCTGAAACCGCCAGTATCTTTGCCGAAACCTTGGTGCGCGATGCTCTCTTAAAGCGGGCGGAGACTCCGGCCCAAAAGTTAGAAATTCTCTGGCAAGATGCCCAGAGTGCGGCTGTCTTTTTACTCAATATTCCCGCTCGGTTTGAGTTTGAAAAGCGACTGGTGGAGGCCCGCAAACAGAGCGTTGCGATCGCACCCAAACTCAAAACCATGATGGCCGACAGCTGGCAGCTCTGGTACGAAGATAGCCTGTCCGAGTACGACGACATGTTTTGGGCGACAAAGCTGCACTTTTCCATTTCCCAGCTCGGGTTTTACAACTACCCCTATCTATTTGGCTATCTATTTAGCCTGGGCATATACGCCCAGCAAGATCGCTATGGAGCAGGCTTTAACGACCTCTACACCAAAATTTTGCGTGACACCGGCACCATGACCGCAGAAGAGTTAGTCACCCACCATCTACAGCAAGACATCTCGCAGCCTCAGTTTTGGGAGGCCAGCCTCAACATCGTGGCTGACAGTGTGACGGAGTTTGAGCAATGGGCAACCGCATAATAGAACCGCATAATAGCCCAACACTGATTCAATGTCCCCAATGGCGCTAACCTAGTTAGGAACTCTTGCCAGCTCGGGATAATAAGCAATTTGTACTATGGTCACCAGCACATCCCTCGACTGGATTTTTTTTGACTGTTTTAATACGCTGATCGACGATTTTGATACCTCTGGCTATGAAGCCGGTCTTGCTCCCATGTATCAGGTGCCAGTTACGGCAGGTCTTTACCAAGACATTAAAAACGTCCGTGCTGATTACCTCCGCTGGCGACGGGAACACATTGTCGGCCAAGCCCATGAGCAGTCACTGCAGCAGCGGTTTCGCAATATGTTGGCCATCTATCGTCCAGATGCGGACGCGACGACCGTTGACCAGGTGATAGCCGAAATGGAAATTCAGTTTATCGACTGCTTTCCAGCCACCCTAAGGCTGCCCGCTGGTGTGGAAAGCATGTTACAGCGCTGGCAGGGAAAGGTGGCCATGGGTGTAGTATCAAACTTTTTTCTGGCCGCCTGGCCAGCCAAAATGCTAGAGCGCCACGGCCTCAAAGACCATTTTCAATTTGTCCTCGACAGTGCTGAGTGCGGCAAGCGCAAGCCTGGGGAGGCCATTTATCAGATTGCGCTAGAAGCAGCCGGAAACCCTGCCCCTGAGAGAGTACTGTTTATTGGCGACCATCTCACCAATGATGCGATCGCACCGCAGCGTCTAGGCATGCAGTCCATTTACTTTGACCGCTCAGCCGAACGCTCATCGTCTTCAGCCGCACCGGCCAATATCCAATCCATTAACCATTGGGATCAATTTATCGCTGCCCCCTAAGCAAAGTTAGCACCAGCCTATAACCCCAATCAGCACCCACGATCGATCATCGTCACCCGCAGGGCATTCTACACAGAACTAGCCTCAGCAGACATAGACAATCAGGCAAACAACCGGACCTATTTACAAAAATAGCCCTTTGATCATAGATAATTAGTAACAACAGTTAAACATAACCCCATAAATCGGCGTCACACTCAATTAGACTTTTGCGATCGCCCCTTAATTCAAAATATTACCTAGCCTTAACTATTAACTTTATTGTTAGCTTTATATGACGCGTCTTAAACCCTTTAACATCGCCAGTTTGCTCCTGTCCGGAGTGATGACGACTACACTCCTAGCAGGGATAAACCGTTCCCCCGCTCAGGCCGAACCCCTCGCAGCATCCGCCACCGCCAAAGTCGACCCGAAAGACCAAAGCGAACCGCAGGAGCAAAAAAGTCAGAGCGAAAAGCCAGAGCAGCCCGCCCAGGCATCACCACCAAAAGCATCCGCTAAGACGCCTGAAACCAAAACTGTAACCCCCAAGCCCAAAACCAAGAAAAACTCGTCAGTTCCAGAACGCATTGAACCCTTTATCCAGGCAGATGCTGTGGCTCTGGGGCAGTGGCTGGTCACTAAAAG
>NZ_JADEXP010000630.1 GCF_015207065.1 Leptolyngbya cf. ectocarpi LEGE 11479
GTTAGTGTCATGAATTTTTCGCCACAGATTTGCGGTCATGTTTAGCATGGTCTCGCTCAATGACAAGGAAAAAGACGGTTAAACAGCTCGTTTCATGAGGGAATGCTCCAATTTCATCAGACTTGGTCCGAAACTCTCGAAATAAGCGCTCGATATGATTGGTCGTGCGAATATGACGATGTAAATCTGGGTCAAATTGATAGAACGTAAACGTCAGCTCTATATCACGCTGAAAGACTTGGACAGCTTTTGGTTCTAGCGTTTTCCAAGACTCGATAAACTGCGCTAAGCGGTGTTGTGCGACCTCATAGGTCGGTGCTTCATAAATCTGATAGGCCGCTGATTTGATCTCGCTAGCCCGTTGGCGTTTTGCCACCTCGGGCTTCAACGATTGCCCATCCGCATTGGTTTGAGGTAACTGAGCATAGCTTAAATAACGTTTGATACCTCGGACTTTATGCGTAATACACCGTTGTTGTTGTGCTTCCGGCAGAGTCTTCTTTAAGGCGTTGGGTAATCCCAAGGTGCCATCACTGACCACTAATTTCACCACGTCTGGGCGTAAGCCACGGGCGATCAGATGGTCAAAAAACGAGGTCCATTCTGCGTCACTTTCTTCTTTGGCAATCGCATAGTGCAGCATCTCGTAAGTGCCATCCTCCCACACGGCCAAAGCGGCTAAAATAACTCGGTCTTCGGCGGCACGACACTGACGTTTATGCCCGGACCGGTCAATCTTAAAGTCATCCTGGGTGTACTGAATTTCCACCCAGACACCATCGACAATTAAAATTGACGGACTCCGAGTAATGGGAGCGTGTCGATGGGTATCGAGCTGTTGCTGAACTTTGAGGGTGACTTGATTCACGGCACTCCGAGAAAGCACATGTCCTACCAGAAAATATAGCGCTTCTTGAAGATCTCTCAGTGATAACCCCATCACGTACAAGCAACATAACCAGTCTAATAGGCACCCTAGCCCACGTTGATAGCGTTGTAATATTTGCCAATCCCTATCCCGATTGCGCTTTCGCAATTTCGGGACCTGCAAGGCTGCAATATGGCCATACTGGGTGTCGAGCCCACGGTTGAAATGCCCTGACCGGCGAGGTCTATCTGCCCCCATCTTGGCTAGGTCTGAGGTCAACTCTTCTTCTAAGGCCGCTTCAATAGTCGTTTTCACGGCACTGACGACGGCTGTCCGAAGGGAGTCTTCTAGCGCCGCATCCAGTTCTGGCTGGAAACTGCTTGCTTTGACTCGTAGGATTTGGGCTTCCCGGTCTTGGATCGTCATAGGTAGGCATCCAGTATGGCTGTAAATCCCTACTTTGAACTATTTGAGACGATACCAAGCTATGGCGAAAAATTAGTGACACTAAC
>NZ_JADEXP010000103.1 GCF_015207065.1 Leptolyngbya cf. ectocarpi LEGE 11479
GCGCAGGAGTATGGGGTTGAGCTGGCTCCCCTGTTGAGCGAGTGGGTATTGCCACAGCTTAGAGCGGAAAGTGCTGAGGGAAAGTTGTTCTAGAGAGTTGAGGGGAGGTTTCGTAGGCGGAGGGGTTTCGATTGATAGCGTTAGTTTTCGAGCTGCGTCCTTTGGAAATTAGCGCTGCGTACTGCATTGGCCCTCATCCTAAGTCCTTCTCCCTCGGGGAGAAGGACTTTGAGATTCCTTTAGGCCGATGCTTTGTAAAAGGGCTTTTTGACTACGGTGGCGGGGGCTGTCTTCTGACGAATTTGGACATCTACCACGGTGCCCACCTTGGCTAGCTCGATGGGGACATAGGCCAGGGCGACTGGATAGCCTAAGGTAGGGGACAGGGTACCGCTGGTGACCACACCGACTGATTCATCGTTTTGAATAATGGGATAGTCATGGCGGGCAATGTTGCGGCCTTCTAGCTGCAGACCGACCAGGCGACGCGTGACTCCATCGGTCTTTTGCTGGGCAAGAACATCGCGACCGATAAACTCGGGCACTTTATCTAGATGGACGAGCCAGCTGAGACCGCCTTCTAAAGGGGTGATGTCATCATTAATGTCTTGACCGTAGAGGGCCATGGCGGCCTCAAGACGAAGGGTATCCCTGGCGCCTAGACCGCAGGGTTCGACGCCATGATCCTGCAAGGTTGCCCAAATTTCAGGGGCATCGTCGGCGCCTACCATCACTTCAAATCCGTCTTCGCCGGTATACCCGGTGCGGGCGAGAAATGCGGGGTGATTGAGCACCTGACCATGGGCGTGGTTGTAGCGACGAATGGCGCTGAGGTCGATGTCTGTGATTAGCTGTAGGGTTTCTACGGCTTTGGGGCCTTGGACTGCAATCAGGGCCTGGGTTTGGGAGTTGTCCTGCAGCTCTATGCCGGAGAGGTGTTCTAAAAGCCAGGCTTTGTCTTTGGCGGTGGTGGCGGCGTTGACGATCAGGCTGACTTGCTTACCTTCGTCGTAGATGATTAGGTCGTCGATAATGCCGCCCTGGGGATTTAGCAAAACGGTGTACTGGGCTTTGCCGGGGGCAAGCTTGCCTAGGTCGGAGGGGACTAGCTGCTGGAGCGATCGCAATACGTTATCCCCCCTCAAAATAAATTTTCCCATGTGGGAAATATCAAACATCCCCACTGCTGTCCGCACGGCAGCATGCTCCTGTTTGATACCGCTAAACTGCACCGGCATTTCCCACCCAGCAAATGCGGTCATGCGGGCCTTTTGACTACACAGGTCGTAAAGCGGTGTGTGGAGCAAACTCATGGTAGCTGTGGGGCAAATAGACGGTATAGATCATCCTACTCTCTTCCACGGCTCCAGTATTTATGGAATTTGTTGATTAAAAAATGGCGGTGGGGCTTACTCTATTGTTTAGCTTGTGTGCTGCCATCAGTGAGCACTGATTTAAGGGAACACTAGGGCTCTCAGGGATCACTTCTCAGGGCCAAGAATCACATCATGCCATCTACCCACTATTCATCTTGGTTTGCTTCCCAGCTTCAGGCTTTGATGAATCGTAGCCAACCCAATGTGCCCACGATGTCGCAGCCGTCCCACCGTTTTGTTCTATTTGGGACAGAGTTTAGCGGAGGACGCATGGTGGTCGATTTACTCCGTCGAGTCGCCGATAATCGCGATCGACCCCTGCCTGCCACATGGACTATTGCCTCACTGTTGGCGCGACGCCACTTTTTTCCGCTGTGGCATATTCAACACCATGGGGCGATCTGCGCAGATTATTTGTTTGGGTTCAAGCTATCGGCAGTGGATTTAATCACCACCCATCATATGAGCGAACCCCATCGGTTTATGACCCTGCTCTATGACCGGGGTTATAAGGTGATCCATCTGCAGCGGCGAGATTTAATGCGCCATGCGATCGCAATTCTCAAAGCCCAGCAGCCCACCAGTCGCCACATCGATCCCCAGGCGCTGATTGCTACCCTCAAACAGCTAGACGAACAACGGATTGCAGAAGCCGCCATCGTGGCCCAGGTGCCCCACTTAACCGTCACCTATGAAACGGACCTGATTGACCCTAATGTCTACGCTCATACAGCCCAGCAGCTGTGTCAGTTTTTAGCGCTCAAGCAGCGACAGCGGGCTCACTATCCGATGAAGCTGGTACACCAGCGCATTTCAGACTTAGTGGCTAACTACGACGAGGTTTACGCCACGCTCAAGCGTTCAGACTACGCCTATGTTTTGAGTGAGGCGTCAGCAAAGCTGGTGATTTAGGGCTCCGGACTATTTCCACAGGAAACGCTCCGGACTTCGACTCCGCTCAGTCCTCGGGTTTCTGAAAATGTCGAAGGTTAGTGGGTTGAGCGGAGTCGAAACCCGCGACAAGCGTTTGTTTCAGACTGCTTACTCATCTGCTCCCTGTCTTGCTGCCGCCGCATTGCGTCGCCACATGGCCGGTTTAATCCGTCTGAGGGCCGATGCCGGAAATCGCTGGTCCCAGTCTTCCTCGCTTAGCGTGGCCAAATCATCGAGCTTGGGTGCCACAGTGTTGGCATAGGGCGTAAACTCCGCCACATCGGTGGGCTGGGCAAATCGCTGGTTCCAGGGGCACACGTCCTGACAGATATCGCAGCCAGCGACCCAGTTGTTTAGATGATCCGCTATCGGAGGGGGCAGCGTGGTCTCTCGATTTTCAATGGTGTGATAGGCAATACAGCGGCTGGCATCCACCACCCCTGCAGACCGAATCGCTTCGGTGGGGCAGGCCTCAATACAGCGGGTGCAGGTGCCACAGTGGTTGGTATGGGGTTGGGAGGGCGACAGCTCCAGATTGGTTAAAATCTCTCCCAAAAATATCCAGGAGCCATAGCTGCGGGTAATTAGATTGCCATTTTTGGCTACCCAGCCGAGACCTGCCTCCTGCGCCCAAAACTTATCTTGGACAGGGCCGGTATCGGCATAGTAGCGAGCGCTAATGTTGTCGCCCTGGGACTGCAGCCACTGAGACAGGTACTTTAGTTTTTTGTGCATCACTCGATGATAGTCACGCCCCCAGCCGTAGCGGGCGATTTTGCCATACTCAGCCCCCTCGGGTCGCTGCTCTGGGGTGTAATAGTTGAGGGCAACACAGATAATTGAGCGCACCTCAGGCATCACCTGACGGATGTTCTGACGTTTGGGATTGGCCATCCAGGCCATGTCTGCCTGGTATCCCTGGCCCAACCACTGCTGCAGTCGAGTTTGCATGGTTTGCTCTTGCGCAGTGGCCTCGGGGGGAACCGCCACAATGCCAAAGCCGTGAAAGCCAGCTGCCCTGACTTGGTGCTCTAGTTTGCTGATGTCGTCCTTAAATTGCACAGGCTAATTCCCTTGACTTTTCAGTAAAGAGAAGATTTTCGCCATAGTCAATGGGACAGTCGATAATTGCGGGTACGTCGGCTGCTAGAGCCATTTTCAAGGTGGGAATAAAGTCTTCTGTGGCGGTTACTCGATAGCCTTGAAGGCCAAAGCTCTTGGCCAGGGCAACAAAGTCAGGGTTGTTGAATTTGATAAAGGCGGATTCACCGTAGTAGTTGTGCTGTTTCCACTCGATCAGGCCGTAGCCGCCGTCGTTAAAGATAATGGTGACAAAGGGGGTGCCTAGCCGCAGGGCGGTTTCTAACTCCTGAGAGTTCATCATAAAGCCGCCGTCGCCGGTAACCGCGACCACCTTCCGCTGCGGGTTGACCAGTTTGGCTGCGATCGCACCCGGTATGGCAATTCCCATGGACGCAAATCCGTTGGAAATCAGACAGGTATTGGGGCGCTCACAGTGGTAGTTGCGGGCAATCCACATTTTGTGAGCCCCCACATCCGACAGCACAATATCATCTGGCCCCATCACCTGGCGCAGATCGTAAAGCAGCTTCTGGGGTTTAATCGGAAATGCCAGGTCATCTCGATACTGTTCGTAGTCCGCCCGCATCTCGTCGCGTACCGCCTGAAATGGATAGCTGGACTGGACTGTCCGTTCCACCCGTTGCAAAATCTGTTGTAGAGATACCGAAATATCGCCAATCACTTCCGTCGTCGGCATGTAGCTGCTGTCGATTTCTGCTGGCGTTTGCCCGATATGAATAATCGGCAGCTGTCCATCCGGGTTCCATTTTTTCGGCGGATATTCCACCAGGTCATAGCCCACAGCAATCACCAGATCGCTTTTGTCGATAGCGCAGGAAATAAAGTCTCGCTGCTGCAGTCCCACCGTCCACAGTGCCAGCGGATGCTGGTAAGGAATCACCCCTTTGCCCATAAACGTGTTTGTCACCGGGATCTGCAGCTGGTCCACCATGGCCATAATTGCTTCACTAGCCTGGGCTCGGATCGCTCCGTTTCCGACTAAAATCAAAGGCTGTTCCGCTTTGGCAATCGCCTCCGCTGCAGTCTGAATCGTGTCAGCAGAGGCATAGGTTTGACCGTTGTAGTGACTCGTGAGCGGCTGGCCAGCCGCGTCCATCTCCGCAATATTTTCTGGCAAATCGATATGAACTGCCCCTGGATTGCCCGTTTGCGCTAGCTTAAACGCCTTACGGACAATTTCCGCCGTATTGCTAGGCCGCACAATTTGCGTATTCCACTGGGTGACGGGGGCAAACATGGCCACTAGATCTAAATATTGGTGGGACTCAATGTGCATGCGGTCGGTACCCACCTGTCCCGTGATGGCCACCAGCGGAGCCCGATCTAAGTTGGCATCGGCCACACCGGTAATCAAGTTTGTTGCCCCCGGCCCCAATGTAGAGAGACACACCCCCGCTTTTCCCGTCAGCCGCCCATAGACATCGGCCATAAACGCGGCCCCCTGCTCATGGCGGGTAGTTACAAACTGAATCGATGACGTTTTCAGCGCTTCTAGCACCTGGAGATTCTCTTCTCCAGGTACGCCAAAGATATACTCCACTCCTTCATTTTCAAGGCAGCGGACAAGGAGTTCGGCGGTGTTCATAGGGAGGAAGGTAGAGGGGAAAGGGAAAACGGGTCGAAATTCTGGGTAGAGGCGTTCCATGGAACGCCTCTACCGAACGCATAAGGCATTTCATGGAACGCTTCTACTCGACGCATACCGTTTTGGCATTAACAAATTCCAAAATACCGTGTCGGCCTAACTCTCGACCGATACCGGATTGTTTTATGCCCCCAAAGGGCAATCGGGGATCCGATTTCACCATGCTGTTGACAAATACGGCTCCAGCTTCAAGTTCATTGACTAGACGCTGCTGTTCGGTGGGATCCTGAGTCCAGCCGCTGGCACCTAGGCCAAACGGAGTACTGTTGGCCAGGGCAATGGCGGCGTCTAAATCCGGAACCCGGAAAATTAGGGCGACGGGACCAAAGAATTCTTCTTGGTCGGCGGGTGTGCCAGGGGGAATGTGGCTCAAAATTGTTGGCGGATAGAAATTTCCTAGCTCTAACTCAGGCGGTAAGCTCGTCTTGAGTTTCTCTAAATTACCGCCGTACAGAGCTTTGGCCCCAGCAATGAGACAATCGTGTACCTGTTTGTGAATGTCTCGCAAAATCGACGGCGTGGCCAGGGGGCCAATATCGGTCTCCGGCTGCATGGGATCGCCCACTACCAGAGCCTGATACTTCTCCACTAGCCGCGCTTCAAATTCATCAGCAATATTGCCCACCAGGATAAATCGCTTGGCGGCGATACAGGACTGACCATTGTTTTGTAAACGAGCTGTCACAGCAGTCTCTAAAGCAATTTCGAGATTGGCACTGGGCAACACAATAAAGGGATCGCTACCGCCCAGCTCCAGTACGGCTTTTTTCAGATGCTGACCCGCTGTTGCCGCCACCTGGGCTCCGGCGGGACCGCTGCCGGTCAGGCTGACACCCCGGACGCGCTCATCGGCAATCACCGCAGCGGTTTGCTCAGCACCGATCAACAGGGTTTGAAACACGCCATCCGGAAAGCCTGCTTTCTGAAAAATCTGTTCTATGGATAGGGCGCATTTAGGCACATTGGAGGCATGCTTAAGCAAAACAACATTGCCAGCCATTAGAGCCGGAGCCGCCAATCGAAACACCTGCCAGAGGGGATAGTTCCACGGCATCACCGCTAAGATTATCCCCAAGGGCTGATAGCGTACATAGCCCACGTCTGAGCGTTCATCCGCCAGATAGTCTGCGCCGTTTTCGGCATAGTGACGACAGACCCAGGCACATTTTTTGACTTCTGCGATCGCAGACCCCAGCGTTTTGCCCATTTCCTGGGTCATGATGCGTCCCAAGACATCGGCATGGTCGTCTAGATAGTCGGCGGCGGCCTGTAGCCAAGCGCTGCGATCGCTAAACAAAGTCCATCGGTACTGCTGATATCGAGCCTCTCCCGCCGCCAGCCGCTGTTCTATCTCTGCCGATGTCAGGGGAGCATAGGTCTTATAAACTTTACCAGTAGCCGGGTTAACACTTTTAATTGCCATCGCGGACCTCCCGTCGGTCTTTTCAAGCCATCACCTCCAGGTACGCTCAGCTGTAGCGAGATAGTCACGGGTAAAAACCGATATATGGCGCGATATATGTCGAGTACCGCTCAGCCAAATCTCAACCCAGAGCATGTCTATATAACTAATGTGACAAATGTGACAGTTTCTGGCTGCAAAAACATCACTTTTGCATTGATTATTTACCTTAAGTCCGGATAAGTGGACGGATATGGCCATTTAGTAAACTGGACTATTTCCATGGGAAACGCTGCGCGTTAGGCTTGCCCATGCCCGGAGGGCTGTACGACTCCGCTCGGTCCTCAGCTCTTCAAAAATATTAGATAAAGGTTAGCGGGTTGAGCACAGTCGAAACCCGCGACAGCAGAACTATTTTTATCTACCGAGAGTTAAGAACTTGTTAAGTTAACAGCCCATATCCGGTCTTGGCAGCTATGGTTGTAACCAAGATACCTCCTAACTGCGTCTCCAGCCCTGTTGAATGCCTCTGTCGGCTAGTTTATCAACAGGGCTGCTACTTGTTTAAAGCGCTGCAACAAAATCGCTGGCTTCTTTGCCACAGCTCTCATGGGAGCCCCCAAGGGTACGACACTTTTCTTTATAAATTTTACGAGCTAGGTTAGAAGGAAGCTGGGCCGCATATTCTAAGGCTTTATCAAACATGACAAGACTGTCCTCTGTCTCTTGTTGGCGGCGATGTAGCTGAGCCTTGAGATAAAACAGTTCTGGATTTTCAGGAGCAGCCTCTATAGCTTTGTCCACGGCATCCATCGCGTCAGACATCTGACCTAAATCGCGATAGCCTAGGGCAATTCCTCGATAGGCTAAGTAGGTAGGGTTGCCGTACTCGGAGAGTCGCTCAATTGCCTCTTCAGGATCGGAAAACGGTAAGTTAACCGCCAGCATCAAATCCATAAATCCCTTCACCAGGTTGAGTTCTGGGTCAGTGCTGTCAATCTTTTCAGCTTCGCCAATGTGGCTAAAGACCTGTTGCAACATAGCCAAGGCGGCAGGGGTGCTGCGGGCCACACCCTCGGTGCTCATCATGTGAGCCCCCTCCATAAAGATACCCACGGCAGAGTAAAGATGTCCCCGCAGTGGATCGGTTTCCAGCAGGGCCTCAGCTGTCGACTTTGTCAGCGCCGCTTCGGTGGCTACGGTCTCCCAATCCTCATCGAGATAGGCCATGGAGGCCGCCATGCCATGGACCAAAGGCTCATCAGCTTCGGACGACATCGCGAGATCTAACGCTTTGCGCGCGCCCACATAGTCACCCTCTTTAAAAAAGGCTTCAAAGGCGGCTTCGGCGTGGGGACCAATATCATAGTCAGTGGTAGAACGAAATGGATCACCAGCCAAGACTGGGGTAGACACCAAGGTCAATGTAAGCGCCGTCAGAGCGCCTATGGATTTTAGATAACCGCGCCGGGTGAAGGGGTTTAAAACTCGAAACGTCATGGTGCCTATCCTTATAGCGTGGACATTGTCAATCGAGTATAGCGATTGTGATTGAAATCTATGGATAATCTGTGAAACTCTACCAGCTGGCATAGGCACAAGTGCCCCAGCCGTTGTTAATTTAGTTGTCTATTTATTTAGAAGATATCTCGATCTATCCTGTCGGTCGACACTGATATTTCTGTTGGCGGGTACCTTCGGTGTTAATGCGTTTGCCCATGGGAGAACAGGTTTGATTAGGCAGGGTAACCGTTAGCGGGAATGGAATGGGACGCTGAGGTTCTACGAGCCACAGGGTCAATGCCTCGGAGGGAATAGCCTCGACGTTGGTGACGCTGGGCTGCCAAGACTCGGCGCTCGCGGGTTCTGTAAAGGCCACCTGGGTGTTGTTGGACGGCATGGCCAATACATAGCTCAGGGTGCGGGCGCGGTGGCCGTCTTGCTGATGGGCCACAAATACAAGGGTGGGTGGGGGAGTTGCCCCCAGACGACGGCCAATTTGACCCGGTAGATAGGGTTTGAGTAAAGCGATGTCGTAGCTAATCAGCAGCTGACTAACTAGACCGGCTGCGATCGCAGCTCCCACTACCCAGCGTCGCCGATGCACCAGGGCCAGGGCCGCAATCACCGTTACCGCCGGATACAGCATAAAAAAGTAGCGCGGTGCCAGGGTAATATCCTTGCCCAAGCCATAGGTAATAGCCAGCATCACCCCCAGGACCACCAGCCCGTAGCTGACTATGGGCGACCAGAGATCTAGCCGGGGTTCTGACCGCCAGCCCCATCGCACCTGACGCAGCACGATACCAAACACCCCCAGCATAGTCACCGCCGATAAAATCGTGACCCACAGGGGCACCTGCTCCACCGGTAGCAAAATCAGCATAAACACCCCTGCGACCAAAGACTGCAGCCACGGTAAAATCACCGTTTGCCATAGAGGGGTGGGCTGGCTCAGCCAGCTGGTACTGGCTTCACTTTGAAAATGGGTGATGGCGATGGGCAGCCACGGTCCATAGAGCAGTACGGTCGTGCCCATGGCCATCACCCACGCCATCACCTGCAGGCGACGGTAGCGATACCAAACGAAGCCACCAATGGTGACCAACCACTGGGCGACGATACTAAAGGCATAGAAATAATGGACATACAGACCCAGCGCATTTAGACCGATCCAGCAGAGCCAGCGATAGGGAGAGCGATCGCCTTGGAGGAGTGCGATCCAGTGGACTAGGGCAATGGTTGCGATCGCAACGGCCAAACTATAGTGTCGGGCCTCCTGGGATAGATAAATACCGTAGGGAGACACCGCCATCAGCAGGGCGGCCAGCTTACCCGCCTGAGGTCCCACCCGAGGGCCACCCACACGGCGACCCAGGTAATACGCAGCTATGACCGCCACTACTCCCCACAGCACCGCAAATGCCCGCAGACTCCAGACCGATGTGCCCATCCCGTGCAGCCAGCCATTCATGGCGACAAAAAACAGAGGCGGGTGGTTGCTGTGCATCGTCACCGCCTGGGCCGCCTGTCTGGGGGTGCCAGGGTTATCTAGTAGCGCCCAATAGGCTGCTGGCGACTGTAATGTCCCCAGGGGAATCTCATCTAAACTCTTGCCAAGGCTATAAAATCCAGTGTAGAGTTCATCCACCCACAGGGGTTTAGCCGCTAAACGCCACAGCCGTAGCAGGGCCGCCAGTAGCAAAATCAGCGGCAGATAGAATTTATTTGTTAGCCTCAGCTTGTACAAGGGCCTACCCTCGCTGATACTGCTTCAGCATGGTAGCCGATTAGTCAGAGTAGAGGAAAGTTGCATACGCTCCCTTCCCCCTTCCCCTACATCAAAAACGACTTCTCTCTATAGTTATCGCCACTTGTCCGTCGAAGTTAGGCACCGGAGCCGTCAATTTTGTTACGGTTACCGTTACTTTTTCTAGCCGAGCATCATTGTCAAGGGCCTGGGTTGCGATCGCATCCGCCAACCGTTCAATCAGCTTAAATTTCGACTGCTGGATTATTGTCTGTGTCTGTTGAATAATGTCTGCATAGTTGTGGGTATCTGCCAGAGTGTCGGATTTACCCGCTGCGGATAGATCCATCTGCAATATTAGATCTACCTCAAACCACTGGCCTAAAATATTCTCTTCTGGCAGAGCTCCAATGTAGCCATAGGCTCGAATACCCTTCACTTTTATAGAGTCTTTCATTATTGATGCTTTAGAAACAGGACAATCTATGAAAGCATCAAATGTGCTGGCTAGTGCCATTAAGCCGAAAATCTTAGGCTATTTGGCGATTGATTATGTAGTCCACAAACCAGGGCCTTGGATGTATCTCGTATTAAGCTATTTTCAAAGGCTTCTCAAAAAATCAATAATGGGGATTATAGCTGGATGTTCCCAGTTCCAGTATCCCTTATAAGTTGCACCAACAAGACCAATCACAGGCTTCTCACGAGATGCTAAAAAGGCTTGTAGTTTAGCTTTAGCTGGGTTTCTAAGAGGTAGTGACAGTTGTTGTAAACAGTCGAGATATGCTGTGATGCACGTCATTGCAGGATCACCTTCAACCATACTCAAGCATAAGTTTTCTAACATACCTGATTGAGCTGATGGACCTGGCAAAATACATACATTGATCCGGGGTTCACCATCCTGTAGTAAAAAAGGTTCACGGGGTGGCATCAGTGCCGCGTTAGTTATAGCTCCACACACACTGTCAAATGCGGCCATTGAACTATTGTCTGCATCTCGAACTATGCCTAGAGCTTCCACATCAGAAAAATCTGGACTTCGAACAAATCCTTTGAGCCATGGTTTTAATTTGGGAACCCCACCAAAAGCCTGGACTTGAAAAGTATCACTAAGATTTAGATGTCCTAATAAATGTTCAAAGAAGACTTTATCGTCTGTACCTTCAACAATTAGCTGTTTCGTTTTACAGATTTCGTCTGGCTGATTTCCCTCTAATATTGACATCAACGTACCTCTAGGAAACCTTGCATTGCACCTATGAGTGCCTCGTCATCATAAGTTACAGATCGAAATTTCTCCTTTATACGATCTAAGCGGTGCAGACGAAAATCGCTATCGCTATCCTTTGTAAGGAAAATATCAGACGCTGCTTGGATACATTCATAGCTGTGAGTTGTTGCAATCACTTGGACGTTAAACCGATGGGCAGCGTCACTGATTACCTGCCAAATTTTTGAAAGAACAGAATGGTGCAGTCCGTTTTCAATCTCATCGATTAACACCAATCCCTCACGATTGGTCGCTAACGTCAGTAAGATGGACACTAAACGGTTCAGCCCTTCTCCCATCAGAGACAGCGGTACGAGTCTTGGTAAGCCGATATCTCCGTACAAAATTGGAAATCCGCTCACTACGATAGTTGTAATTCGCTTGAGCCGTGGTTCTACAAGCTGTAGACTTTTAACCAAAGCATAATCACTGCTCATTAGCTCTAAGCGACCAAACATTTCAGAGCGAACCTTACTACTCTGACGACCACTCGCTGAAATAAAAGCAACAGAGAGGGGCGGAGTTGCCAATTCTGCAGATTCTCCCTGAAAGGTGTTATTACCTTCAATCCAAAATTGATTTTCTGTGGGTTCTCCCTCAGGAGAAACATAGCGTAGCGTCAGAATCTGACTCAAATTGGATGTAATTGAACCTAAACCAGCTTCGTATTTTTCCTGGTTTAGAGATATACGATTGGGTATAGCTCGATTACTTTGAATATCGAGGCTATGAGAGCCTGAATAATTAATCGATCCTTCAACATGAATAGTTTTACTTTCGTCAAAATCTTTAAACAGAGGAGCCAGTAAAAGCTCTTGAGCAATATCCGAAGTTACTTTTTCAACTAGACTTCGCATTCCACTGAGATAAGTCAAGCCTGCTGGATTTGAACCCGAGGCCCACATGCCAATCGCCTCTAAGAAAGCTGTTTTGCCCACATTATTTTTACCCGCGATCAAATTAACGCGGCTAAGACCATCCACCTTGAGCGTGTCAAAGCAGCGAAAGTTCTCAATTTGAATTGAGGTCAGCATGGACTACCTGAGGAATGGCTTATGCCTAAATTAGCGTACTTAAGATAAATCGCGATGGGTAAATGGTTTAGCATTCTCTCCTGAATAGGTGGCGACTATGTGGCCATTGCCAACAACCTGATACTTGTAAGTGACCAAACCTTCCAAGCCAACCGGACCGCGAGGAGGCATTTTCTGAGTACTGATGCCGACCTCAGCACCAAAGCCATAGCGGAAGCCATCAGCAAAACGGGTGGAGCAGTTGTGGTAAACACCAGCGGCATCCACCTGGGCCATAAACTGATCGGCTGTAGTCTGATTTTCGGATGCGATCGCATCCGTATGTCGCGACCCGTAGGTATTGATATGGTCGATTGCCGCCTCCACCGAGTCCACCACCCGAATGGCTAAAACCAAATCGCTGTATTCAGTCGACCAGTCCGCCTCAGTCGCTGGCTGAATATCGCTCAAAATCTGACGGCTAGTCTCATCTCCCAACAGTTTTACACCGGCTTGTTGCAGCGCTTCAGCCAATACCGGCAGTGCCTTGGCGGCAATATCAGCATGCACCAGCAGGGTTTCAATGGCATTACAGGCAGATGGATAGCCCACCTTGGCATCAACAGCGATGTTAACCGTCTTTTCCAAATCAGCCGCCACATCCACATAGAGGTGACAAATCCCGTCCGCATGGCCGAGTACCGGAATGCGAGTATTCTCCTGGACAAACTTTACAAAGGCGTTAGACCCCCGAGGAATGATCAGATCCACATAGCTGTCTAGCTCCAGCAGCGCCCGCGTTTCTTCCCGCGTAGTCAACAGCTGCACCGAATTTGGGTCTAACCCTGCGTTGGTCAGTCCCTGACGGATAGCCTTTACCAAGGCTTGGCAAGACCGTACAGCTTCCTTGCCCCCTTTGAGAATGACGCCATTGCCGGACTTTACCGCCAGAGTGGAAATCTGCATCACCGCATCGGGACGGGATTCAAAGATAATCCCCAGCACACCCAGCGGACAGGCGATCCGCTTGAGCACCAGTCCGTCATCCAGCTCGCGGTGAATTTGCATCGCCCCAGCCGGGTCAGGCAGCTGGGCCACATCCCGTACCCCCTTAATGGCCCCCTGGAGTTTGACGGCATCTAGCTTCAGCCGTCCATAGAGCGGCTTAGCCAGATTGTCCTCCAAGGCAGCTTTGAGGTCGGCTTCATTGGCTGCCGCAATCTCAGGGGCAGCGGCTTCTAGAGCCTGGGCAATGGCCTCAATGGCGCTGTTTTTTTGCTGGCTGGACAGACTGGCTAGGGTGCGGGCTGCTTGGCGGGTTTGGCGTGCGATCGCAACCAAAGAATTCTCAACCGCCGCCGAGGATACAGACATGGATTTTGCGTTTGGATTTTTGCGTTTTAGTCTCCCTATATACTAGGCCATCCCTTAACCAATCACTGTGGCGACTCAGCCGCTTCAGATACCTCAGAAGACACCTCAGACTTCTTTGCGATCATCCGCTTTGCCCGCTGCCAAAGCATCTCTAGCTCTTCAATACTATGGTCTTCTATCGGTTTATCAGCCGCCTGCTCCAACAGGCCAAACCGCTGTACAAACCGACGATTAGTCCCCTGCAGAGCCGCCATCGGGTCAATATCACACCAGCGGGCCACCTGCATCAGACTAAACAACACATCGCCAAATTCCGCCACCTGATTTTCAGCACTTTCATGCGCTAGCGCATGACGAAACTCCCCCAGCTCTTCTTCGACCTTTTCCCAAACACCGTCCAGAGTTTCCCACTCAAACCCAGCCTTAGCCGCTTTTTTAGAAATTTTCATCGTGGCCATCATCGGAGGCATTGTCCGACCGTAGCGGGCCAGTTTGGCAGTCAGCGTGGTGTCAGGTTCTCCTTTTTCTGTAGCTTTAATCGCTTCCCAGCTGGCATGTACCTCTTCCGGTGTGGCCAATCGCCGATCGCCAAAAACGTGAGGATGGCGACGAATCAGCTTTTCGGTGATGCCCTGGGCCACATCCCCCAAGTCAAACGCATCCGTCTCGCTAAAAATCTGTGCCTGTAGCACCACCTGCAAAAGCAAGTCCCCCAGCTCCTCAGCAATATGGTCTCGGTCTCCTTGCTGGATAGCATCCACTACTTCATAGGCTTCCTCCAGCACATAGGCCGTCAGACTGTCAGGCGTCTGGGCCAAATCCCAGGGGCAGCCTCCCTCAGGGTTACGCAACTGAGCCACCACAGCAATCAGGTGCTGTAAGGCGTCTAAAGTTTTGGATTGGAGATTTACAGCCATAGGTGCGCAAGGGCAGAAAGGATAGAAGCAACGTGGGAAAGTATGAACAACGCCCAGTTCTATTAAATCTGGCGATGTCTATTTTTTACGCCGCTGCTGACGGCGACGTTTCTTTTTGAACGCTGAGGTGAGCCAGTCACTGGTGTAATGACTCAGCGCTCCAAATTCTAACCCAGCCAGCAACGCCAGCCACTCCCTACGATATCGAGCAAAGAAGCGACCCAGGGCGGAACCAATCATGTCCCATGACAGCTGCGCCTGCCAAAAATAATTGAGCGCCAGTACTCCTGCCGCCACAAACAGAGCGATCCAGGCCCCTAAATAAGCCACTCGTACCAGCGTGCCAATCAGCGGACCATGGGACCAGGTGGACCGATGCTTAATCAGCCTCTGATAGGGATACCAAATCCAGCGTACAGGTCCCCAGCGACGGTACTGCACCGACCGGATATCCAGATCCGGCCCCATCATAAAACCACCGATTAAAAAAGCAATGCTAGCCATCACCGTAAGCGGCACCTCAAGGGTGACCACAAAGGCCGCCGTCAGTACCACAGGCAGTAGCCACAGCGTAATTCGATCATGACTTTTTCCAGATGGCATAGACTCCGCACCGCACTTGCTCCCAGTTTAATAATACGGATGAATTAGCCAAAGTTTGTTTGGAAAAAAATAGATTGATGCCGCCGTTGTCTGTTAGTATTAGTTCCGGTGCAAAAACGCACCCCACGGACGGTTAGCTCAGTTGGTAGAGCGCCTGCCTTACAAGCAGGATGTCACTGGTTCGAGCCCAGTACCGTCCATCAAGAAAAGTCAATCTTTAAGCAAGTTATGGAGACTTCTGTAGGAAGCTGCCAAACTTCCTCAGCTAGTCTGAACTAGAATAAACTGACTAATTTTTAGATCAAAATTAGATCAGTAATTTGGGTTCACTTCAATCTCAAAGTCATTGATTTGTTTGAACTCCAGCCACTATTTTTATTACGAGAGCGTTATACACCCGAAGATTTATTTAACGAAGTCAAAGAGGAGGTGACGCTAGTCGGGGGCACCTTGAGTATAGACGACAGTGTTGAAGACAAACCGTATCGAGACCTGAACAAGAGTGCCTTTATCGGATACTTTTGGTCGGGAAAACATAAACGGACGGTCAAAGGGATTAATCTCATCACCTTGTACTACACCGATCTATCCGGCTATTCATATCCCGTTAACTTTCGCATTTACGATAAACGGGAGGGCAAAACCAAGAATGACTATTTCAGAGAGATGGTGCTCGAAGTCAAGCAGTGGGGCCTTAAACCAACCTGGGTGACCGGAGATAGTTGGTATTCAAGTCTTGAGAATCTGAAGTTTCTCAGAAACGAGAAAGTGGGTTTTCTATTCGGGATTGCCGACAATCGAAAGGTCTCTTTGGAACGTGGCAAGCTAGTTCAGGTCAAGAGTTTAGAGATCTCAGAATCGGGATTATTGGTTTATCTCAAGGAGTTTGGTTGGGTCAAGGTGTTTTGTCAGTCGTTCAAGAACGAACCACGTTATTACATCATGTACCAGCCGACCTTAGAGCGATTGAATCACCTGACTCGGGCTGAATTCAAGCAAGTCCATGATGAGCATTGGCAAATCGAGTGTTTTCATCGAGTGATCAAACAAGTGTGCAACATTGAGAGATTCTATGTTCGGGATGAACAGGCTATTCGCAATCATTTCTACTGTGCGTTACGGGCATTTGGGAAGTTACAAACTTTGTGTATTCAAGGAGTGATTGGAAACTGTTACGAGATATCGAGACAGTTATTTGTGCCAGTCATCCGTCAGTTTATTCTGGACCATGCCACAGAAGCCACCTTTGCTTGATACGAGTAATGGACTTTTGTCAATGCGTAACTCCTATATTAAATGGTGATCGGAGGACTTATTGCCTGATTGATACCATTATGTCCTGGTAGGATGGCCCAAGGGTGAGTCAAGATCTCATGCTGAAGGATATTCAGTTCTGGAAGCTGAATGTCATGGGCACTCTTCGAAAAGTCTGCGCCTACGAGTCCAATCATCCGCTTTTCGGAAAGTCTCTGAAGCCGATTGATTTCAGATTATCAAAATCGTAAGATTTCTTGCTGATAGACTTCTGGTAATGGTACTGTTTCCCAAACAATTCCCTCTCCTGGCAATAGCGATACTTCAATATAGAGAGACTCAACAGCTTCAGTTGCCGAGTCTTCGTTGTCTGCGAAGGGTTGTAAGTCCTCTGTCAATAGCCGAAGGGTAAAACCTGGTGGTATTTGGCCATCACCTGAAATATTTTTGAGTTCAAATCTCCAAGTGTTAGTCTGCTCAGTGGCCATAGGAGAAATTTGTAACTCATAAGTTTGACCAGCAAGCTCAAGTGTTCTTGAAATCACTTTGATAGCATTTTGTTCTTCTCCACGAGCATTTGAGAGGGATGCTTCTAAGTCATAGACTTGCCACCCAAGCTGCTGCGAAAGTTGTGAAATGCCAGATTGCAGCCATTGTCGAATAGACCACTGCTCAGGCAAATCCCAACGCCGTGCTGCTAATTGTTGCCGCCAGCCATCATGGGAAATTAGTGCGCCCCACTGAATAAAGGGAATGGCAAGACGTGGTATGACTATATCTGAGTTGCCTAATCGCTGTATCAAAGAATGAGCCTGATCAATTGATGGTAACGATAAAGCTGACACTGGGCTTTGCAAGGTGTCAGTAGCTGTGATCGATTGTGATAGCCACAATATGTTCCAATCTCTTGTCCAGTAAACCTCTGGCAAATTATATGTGCGGTCTTGCCAATGATAGTTTCCAAGACGTTTGATACTTTCGTGGGTAGCAAACCCAATTAGTCGAACCCAACCCTCATCAAGATTAATCTGAGCCATTAAATACCAAATACCAACCCAATCACGAGTGTCCATCCATTCCTGGGGGATAGTCATATCATCCACACTGATATCTTCAGTGGGAAGCAAAATTAAACGATGCTGGCCAAAGATAATAGGTGTCCCTGTTACAAATTCCCAAATACTAGGTAACAAAGCAGAATTAATAGCTGTATGAGTCTGTGAGTCATAGTCTTTCAGCCATGGCAAAATAGTTTCTAAACACAAACGATTAATATAACCTTGCCAACAGTTTCTAGGTTTAGAGAATTGTTGGCTTTGTTCCCAGATGGTGTCTTGCTGAATCCGATCAATTTCTAGATAGGGTTGAATGGGATCAAGAAAGGCCGTATTAAGTAGATCGCCAAAAACCTTTACATCATTCATGATGATGTAAAACCCGTTAGTAATAGATAGTCTATCGCTCAATGAAACAGCGC